>JAEZTD010000172.1 GCA_023443705.1 Bacillota bacterium
TGATCTGGATGTCCCGATCCATCGGCGCGTGCCCCAGCCGCACGGCGGCGGCGGCCGTCGCGCAGGCGGCTGTACCGCAGGAGCGGGTTTCGCCGATGCCTCGCTCCCACACCCTAAGGCGGATGCGCGTCGGGCTTTCGACCTGCGCGAAGGAGATGTTCCCCCGCCTCGGGAAGATCGGCGCGCGCTCCAGGATCGGGCCAAAGCGGCCCACGTCCACCGCGTCCACATCCTCGACGAAGATCACGCAGTGGGGGTTCCCCATTGAAAGGCAGGTGATGCGGAAGGAACCACCGCCGATGGAATAGGGCTGATCGACCACCTCGCCCGCAGCGGCGGCCTCCGGCGTGACGGAGAGCATCGGCACCGCGCCGGTGGCGAAGTCCGGCCGTCCCATGCCGACCTCCACCGAGTAGACCTCGCCGTCCCGGATGTACAGGCGAAGGTTCTTCACGCCCGCACCGCTCAGGATGCGCATCTGCTCCCTCTGCACGCGGCCGCTCTCGTACAGGTACTTCGCGACGCAGCGCATCGCGTTGCCGCTGACCTCGCCCTGAGAGCCATCGGCGTTGTACATGCGCATGGCGGCGTCGGCCACGTCACTGGGGTCGATCAGTACCAGCCCGTCGCCGCCGATGGACTTTCTGCGGCTGGACAGAAGGACGCTCAGCGATTCGGGGCTTTCAATGACCTGATCGAAGCAGTCGAAGTAAATGTAGTCGTTGTCCCCGGTGCGCATCTTCACAAAGCGCAGCTTCTCACGCCGGGCAGGTAGCTTCGCGATGTCGAGAAGCTCCACATTCTTTTCGGAGTAGTCGCTGGCAATGGCGCGCACCAGCGCCGCCGCGGTGTCGAGGCTGGTCAGGCAGGCGATGGAGCGCTCGACGGCGCGCCGCCGAAGCCGCACGCTGTCCCGCTGGGGCAGAAGCCCCTTCGAGGAAGTGGAAATCAGGTACTGCAGCCTGCCGCTGTCAAGGAGCTCCCAGATGTCATCGTGCCCCTCGTGCAGCTTGCCGACGGCGTTCGCCTCGATGCCTGCGAGGGCCAGCGCGTAGTAGGTGCCCGAGGTGGCGTAAAGCGTAAAGCCCAGCTCCGCGAACTGGCGCGCGATGGGGACGACCTCCGCCTTGTCGCGGTCGCGGACGGTAATCAGCACGCCGCCCTTATTCGCCATCTTGTATCCCGCGCCGAGCAGCCCTTTGTAGATGGCTTCTTCCATGACGCGGCCGATGCCCAGCACCTCGCCGGTGGACTTCATCTCCGGCCCGAGGTGCGTGTCCACGTCCGCCAGCTTCTCAAAGGAGAACACCGGCACCTTGACCGCCGCGAACACCGACTGGCGGTAGAGCCCCGTGCCGCAGCCCATGTCCTTTAACTTCTCGCCCAGCATCGCGCGGGTGGCGATGTCCACCACGGGAAGCCCCGTCACTTTGCTGATGTAGGGAATCGTGCGGGAGGCCCGGGGGTTGGCCTCGATCACGTAGACCTCGTTCTCGTAAATCACGTACTGGATGTTGATGAGCCCTCGAGTGCCAAGCGCCAGCGCCAGCTTTCGGGTGCAGTCGATCAGACGCTGGGTCACCGGGCCGGTCAGGTTCCAGGCCGGGTAGACCGCGATGGAATCGCCGGAGTGGACGCCCGCCCGCTCCACATGCTCCATGATGCCGGGGATCAGGATGTCCTCGCCGTCGCACACGGCGTCCACCTCGACCTCGGTGCCCATCAGGTATTTGTCGATAAGGATGGGGCTGTCGATGCCGCCCGCGAGGATGATGTTCATGTAGCGGACGATCTCCTCCGGCTCAAAGGCGATGATCATGTTCTGCCCGCCGAGCACGTAGCTGGGGCGCACCAGGACCGGGTATCCCAGCCGCTCCGCCGCAGCGAGCGCGTCCGGGAGCGTGTACACGCCGGTTCCGTCCGGGCGCTTCAGGCCGATCCTGTTCATCACATCGTCAAACCGCTCGCGGTTCTCGGCGGCGTCAATGGAGTCGGCAGAAGTGCCCAGAATGTGCACGCCCATCCGGTCGAGGCACTTCGTCAGCTTGATGGCGGTCTGGCCGCCGAAGGCCACCACCACCCCGTAGGGTTTCTCGGTGGCGATCACGCCCGCCACATCCTCCGGCGTCAAGGGTTCAAAGTAGAGCCGGTCGGCGGTATCAAAGTCGGTGGACACGGTTTCGGGGTTGTTGTTGACCATCGCCACCTCGTAACCCTGCTGTTTCAGCGTCCACACGCAATGCACCGAGGCAT
Source organism: Bacillota bacterium (assembly GCA_023443705.1). Classification (GTDB taxonomy): domain Bacteria; phylum Bacillota; class Clostridia; order Christensenellales; family Aristaeellaceae; genus JAEZHK01. The sequence goes on from JAEZTD010000172.1 coordinate 2,254, forward strand.
AATCGAATTCGATGCCCTGGCCGATTCGGATGGGCCCGGACCCGAACACGATCACCCGCTTTTTTTCGCTCCCTTTTCGGGCGAGGAACTCCGCCGCCTCGTTCTCCTCGTCGCGGGAGGCGTAGAAGTAGGGCGTCTCGGCCTCGAACTCCGCCGCGCAGGTGTCGACCATCTTGTAGCCGATCACAGCCGGGACTTTCACCTTCTGCCCGCTGATGCGCTCAATGGCCGCGTCCGGATATCCCGCGCGCTTTGCCGCCCTGTACAGCTCTTCGTCAAAGCCGTTCTTGAGCGCGGCTTCGATCTCATACAGCGCTTTGAGCTTCGAAAGGAACCATTCGTCAATCAGCGTGACTTCGTGCAGCTTTTGAATGGAAATGCCCCGGGCGATGCCCTCGTAGACGAGGAACAGCCGCTCGTCGGTGGCCTGTCCGGCGGTTGCGACAATTTCGTCCTCGGACAGCGCGGCAAACTTTGGGCTTCTGGGCGTGTCCATTGAAATCTCCACGCCCCGAATGGCCTTCATCAGCGCCTCTTCGAAAGTCTGGGCGATGGCCATGACCTCGCCGGTCGCCTTCATCTGGGTGCCCAGCGTGCGGCGGCCGTAGACGAATTTGTCAAACGGCCACTTGGGGAACTTGACCACCACGTAGTCAAGCGCCGGCTCAAAGAACGCCGAGGTCTTCTTCGTGACGGCGTTTTTGATCTCACCCAGCCGGAGGCCCACCGCGATCTGCGCGGCGACCTTGGCGATGGGGTAGCCGGTGGCCTTCGACGCCAGCGCGGAGGATCTGGACACACGGGGGTTGACCTCGATCACCGCGTATTCGAAGGACTCCGGGTTCAGCGCAAACTGCACGTTGCAGCCGCCCTCCACCTTGAGGGCATGGATGATGTCGAGCGCCGCCGTGCGCAGCATCTGGTACTCCCGGTCGGCCAGCGTGACCGCCGGCGCGATGACGATGGAGTCTCCGGTGTGCACGCCCACGGGATCGAAGTTCTCCATCGAGCAGACACAGATGGCGTTGCCGTCCGCGTCGCGGACGACCTCAAACTCGATCTCCTTCCAGCCAGCGACGCACCGCTCCACCAGAATCTGCCCGATGGGCGAAGCCTCGATGCCGTTTCGCGCGGTTTCCCGGAGCGCGGCCGGATCGAACGTGATGCCGCCGCCGGAGCCGCCCAGCGTAAAGGCGGGGCGCACGATCACCGGGTATCCGATGGTCTCCGCGAAGGCGAGCGCCGCGTCCACGTCGGTAACGACCGCGGAGGCGATGGAGGGCTGGCCGATCTCCTGCATCGTCTGCTTGAACAGCAGCCTGTCCTCGGCTTTGTCGATGGTGTCGAGCCGCGCGCCGAGCAGGCGCACGCCCATCTCGTCCAAAAAGCCCTCCCGCGCCAGCTGCATCGAAAGCGTCAGGCCGCTCTGCCCGCCCATGGTGGACAGAAGTCCGTCCGGCTTCTCCTTTAGGATGATGCGCTTCAAGACCTCGATGGTCAGCGGTTCTATGTAGATATGGTCTGCGATGGCGGTGTCGGTCATGATGGTGGCGGGGTTGGGGTTGACCAGGATCACGGTCAGCCCCAGCGCCTTCAGCGCGCGGCAGGCCTGGGTGCCCGCGTAGTCGAACTCGGCGGCCTGTCCGATGACGATCGGGCCGGAGCCGATCAGCATCACCCGTTTGAGATCAGTTGCCAGCGGCATGGGCGCATTCCTCCATTCTCAAAACGAATTGGTCGAACAGGAAGGATGTGTCCAGCGGGCCGCCCCGCGCCTCGGGGTGAAACTGTACCGTAAACGCGTTGACGCGGTCATATTCCACGCCCTCGTTCGTCAGGTCGTTGGCGTTTTCAAAGGACGCCCGCGCGCCCTCCGGCAGCGTGTCCCGCACCACCTGATAGCCGTGGTTCTGGCTGGTGATGTAGAGCCTCCCGGTCTTTATCTCCCTCGCGGGCTGGTTCGCGCCCCGGTGGCCGTACTTGAGCTTTTCGGTCTTCGCGCCCATCGCGAGGGCCAAGAGCTGATGCCCGAGGCAGATGCCGAAGATCGGCATGCCGGTTTCGGCGAGCTTTTTGACCTCCTTGATGATCCCGTGGTTCACCGCCGGGTCCCCGGGGCCGTTGGACAAAAGTACCCCGTCCGGCTTGAGGGCGAGAATCTCTTCGCAGGTCGCTTGGGCGGGGACGACCGTCACCCGGAAGCCGCGGTCGAGCATCGCCTGCGCCATGCCATGTTTGAAGCCAAAATCCCACAGCGCGACGCGCTTCTCGCCTTCGCCCATCGAATAGGGCGCACGGCAGGTGACCTGGCTCACGTCCGAGGACAGCGCCTTTTCGGAGAGCGTCATGCAGAAGGCGGGAAGGTCTTCGGGCGTCTCGTCCAGGATGGCCGCGTTCATGACGCCCCTCTCGCGGATGATGCGGGTGAGCGCGCGGGTATCGACGCCGTAAAGGCCGATGACCCCGCTCTTTTTCAGGTAGCTGTCAAGGTCAGTCTCGGAGCGAAAATTGGAAGGCAGGTCGCAATGCTGCCTAACGATGTAGGCGGAGAGGCGCGGCGCGGCGCTCTCAAAATCCTCCGCCATTACGCCGTAGTTTCCAATCAGCGGGAAGGTCTGCACCACGATCTGCCCGTGGTAACTGGGGTCGGTCAGCGTCTCCACGTAGCCGACCATCGCCGTGGTGAACACCAGCTCGGCCGAAATCTCCCCGCTCGCGCCGAAGCGCCGGGCGGGGAAAACCTGCCCGGTTTCAAGTACCAGAACCGCTTCGCTCTTCATGCTTTCCCCCGTTAGAATCAGATTTGTCTATGAAAAAGGCGGATGGCACATTCGCCTCCGCCTTTTTTCGGGTCAGCCCATGAGTTTTACCAGCACGGCCTTCTGCGCGTGGAGTCGGTTCTCCGCCTCGTCGAAGATCTCACCGGCGTGGGTCTCAAATACATCCTCGGTGACTTCCTCCCCGCGGTGGGCGGGCAGGCAATGCAGCACAATCGCGCCGCGGTTGGCCAGCTCCATGATGGTGTCGTCAATCTGGAAGCCGGCAAAGGCCTTTTCGCGCTCGGCCTTTTCCTCCTCCTGCCCCATCGACGCCCAAACGTCGGTCACCAGTACGTCCGCGCCGGCGGCGGCCTTCTCCGGGCTGTCGGTGAGCTCGAACAGATCGCCATAGCCCTGGGCGAAGGAGAGCGCCTCCTGATCGGGATGATAGTTCTTCGGGCAGGCGACAGAGACCGACATGCCGGTCTTGAGGCCGCCGACGATCAGCGTGTTCGCCATGTTGTTGCCGTCGCCGATGAAGGCCATCTTGAGGCCCTTGAGCTTGCCAAAGTATTCGCGGATGGTCATCAGGTCCGCCAGCACCTGGCAGGGGTGGTAGATGTCCGTCAGGCCGTTGATGACCGGGATCGAGCCGTACTTCGCCAGGTCGTCCACTTCCTTCTGCGCGAAGGTGCGGATCATGATCCCGTCAAGGTAGCGTGACAGCACGCGGGCGGTGTCCTGCACCGGTTCGCCGCGGCCGATCTGAAGGTCCCGGTTGGAGAGGAACAGCGCGTAGCCGCCGAGCTGGTACATGCCCACCTCGAAGGAGACGCGGGTGCGGGTGGAAGCCTTCTGGAAGATCATGCCCAGCGTCTTCCCCGCCAGGAGCGGCTTATGGATGCCGCGCTTGTGGTCGGCCTTCAGTTCGTCGGCAAGGTCAAGGATCTCCAGGATTTCCTCGGCGGCCAGGTCACTGAGAGACAATAGGTGTTTCATCTAATTTCCTCCTTCAAGGCTTCCGATGGCCGCAGTCAGCGCCGCAAGGCCGCGGTCGATCTCCGGGTATGTGATGGTAAGCGGCGGCAGCAGCCGGAGCTTTTGCTTCGCGGTCAGCGTGAGGACGCCCTTTTTGATGCCCTCCGCGACCACCTGCTGCGCGGTCATGCCCTCGAACTCGATGCCCAACATCAGTCCAAGGCCGGTGACCGACTTGACGCCGTGCAGGCGTTTCAGCTTCTCCGAGATGTAGACGCCCTTCTCGCGGACGCTTTCCAGCAGCGCGTCGTCCATCCGGGCGATCACCTCCACCGCGCCCGCGCAGGCGACGGGGTTTCCGCCGAAGGTGGAGCCGTGGTCGCCGGGGCCCAGCACGCTCTGGGTCTTACTGTTAAAGAGCGCCGCACCGATGGGCAGCCCCGCGCCCAGTCCCTTCGCGCAGGTGATGATGTCGGGCTCGATCCCGTACTGCGCCGAGGCGAAGAACGTGCCGGTGCGGCCGACGCCCGTCTGCACCTCGTCGGCGATGACGAGGATGTCCCGCTCCTGACAGTAGGCGGTTACTTCCCGGACGAAGTCCGGGTCCAGCGGCACGATGCCGCCCTCGCCCTGCACCATCTCCATCATAACCGCGCAAACGGATTTGTCAAGTTTTGGAAGTATATCCGAAAGCTCCGGCTTCGCGTAGACGAAGCCCGGCGTGAAGGGCATGAAGTACTTGTGGAAGCTGTCCTGCCCGGTGGCGGACACAGTGGTGACCGTCCGGCCGTGGAAGCTGTTGACCAGCGTTACGATGGTGCTTCTGCCCTCGCCGAACTTGTCGAAGGAGTATTTGCGGGCGGCCTTGATGGCGCACTCGTTGGCCTCGCAGCCGCTGTTGGCGAAGAAGGCCTTCTTCATGCCGGATTTCGCGCACAGCGCCTTGGCGGCATCCACGACGGACTGGTTGTAGAACAGGTTGCAGGTATGCTGGAGCTTGTCCATCTGCCCCTTGACCGCCTCCAGCCAGCATGGGTCCGCGAAGCCCAGCGCGTTGACGCCGATGCCGCTGGTGAAGTCGATGTACTCGTTGCCTTCCACATCCCAGCAGGTGGCGTTTTTGCCCCTGTCGAGTGCCACCGGGAAGCGGTTGTAGGTCCCCGCGACAAACGCCTGATCTTTCGAGCGGATTTCGTCAAAGCCCATGCGCGCACCTCATTTCACAAACATCGTACCGATGCCCTCGTCGGAGAACATCTCAATCAGAATTGAATGGGGAATTCGGCCGTCGATCATGAACGCCTTCTTCACGCCGTCCCGGACCGCCTTTTCGCAGGACCGCACCTTCGGGATCATGCCGCCGGACACCTTGCCGCCGGCGATCAGCGCGTCCACCTCGTCCACTTTTACCACCGGGATCAGCGAATCCTCGTCGTTTACGTCGTTCATGAGCCCTCGGATATCGGTCAGCGCGATCATGTTTTCCGCCTTCAGCGCGGAGGCGATCTCCGAGGCGGCGGTGTCGGCGTTGATGTTGAAGGCCATGCCGCCATCGTCTACGCCCACGGTGGCGATCACCGGGATGTATCCGTCCGCCAGCGCGTTCAGAATCGGCGCGGTATCGATCTTCGTGATCTCGCCGACGTAGCCCAACTCGGGCTTGTCGGCGATCCTCTCCGCCTGGATCATGCGCCCGTCGATGCCGCAAAGGCCGATGGCCTTGCCGCCGCACACGCCGATCAGGCTCACGAGGTCCTTGTTGGTCTTACCCGCCAGCACCATCTGCACCACTTCGATGCTCTCCGCGTCGGTGCATCGGAGGCCGTCCACAAATTTGGACGGGATGCCCAGCCGCGACAGCATCTGGCTGATTTCCGGGCCGCCGCCGTGCACCAGCACGACCTTGACGCCCACCTGGGCGAGGAGCACGATGTCGGTCATCACCGCCTGCTTCAGGGCGGGGTTGATCATCGCGTTGCCGCCGTACTTGACCACGACGACCTTTCCGGTGTACTTCTGGATGTAGGGCAGCGCGGCGGTCAGTACGTCCGCGCGCAGTTCCTCGGCGATGGTGTGCATCGGCAGATCCTCCTCAGGTTCTGTAGTCGCCGTTGATTTTCACGTAATCGTATGTCAGATCGCAGCCCCAGGCGGTGGCCGCCGCCGCGCCCTGATGCATGTCGATCTCGACCCGGATTTCCTTTTCCATGAGGACCGCCTTCGCCTGCTCCTCGGAGAAAGGCACGCCGCTGCCCTCTACGCAGACCTGAATCCTGCCCGCCGGGGACGAGAGACGGACCTCGATCTTCGAAACGTCGAATTCCGCCTCCGCGTAGCCGATGGCGCACAGTATTCTGCCCCAGTTGGCGTCCGCGCCGAACATGGCGGCCTTGAAAAGGCTCGACATCACCACCGATTTCGCCACCGTCCGGGCGGCGGGAACATCCGGCGCACCGGAAACCGCGATTTCCAGGAGCTTCGTCGCGCCCTCGCCGTCGGCGGCGATCATGCGGGCAATGCGCGCGGCGACCGTCTTCAGCCCCGCCACGAAGGCGTCGAAGTCCGCGCCTTCGGCGTCGATGGGCGCGTTCCCCGCGAGGCCGCTGGCCATGACGGAGACCATGTCGTTGGTCGAAGTGTCGCCGTCCACGGACACCATGTTGTAGGTGTCGTCCACGGTGCGCTTCAGCGCCTTTTCGAGCATCGGCGCAGTGATCGCGCAATCCGTCGTGATGAAGGACAGCATCGTCGCCATATTGGGGCGGATCATGCCGCTGCCCTTCGCCATCGCGCCGATGGTCACTGGCACGCCGCCGATTTCAAAGGCGACGGCTGTCTCCTTCGGGGAGAGGTCGGTGGTCATGATCGCGATCTGCGCGTCGTGGGCGCCGTCCCTCGTCAGGTTCGGCGCGAGGTTTTTGATGCCCTCGGCCACCCTGTTAAGCGGCAGCGGCTGCCCGATGACGCCGGTGGAGCCGATGATGACGTCCGTGGGCTTCACATGAAGCGCCGAAGCAGTCATGCGACACATCTCCTCCGCCACGTACACGCCGTCCGCGTTGCAGGTGTTGGCGTTGCCGCTGTTGCAGACGAGGGCCTGCGCCACGCCGTTTTCAAGGTTTTTGCGCGTCACGGTGATCGGCGCGCCGAACACCTTGTTTTTCGTGTAGACCGCCGCCGCCTGGCAGGGCACCTCGCAGTAGAGGAGCGCCAGATCGTTCTTGGTGCCGCTTTTTTTGATGCCGCACCGGATGCCGCCCGCGACGAAGCCCTTCGGCGCGCACACGCCGCCCGAAACGTCCCGCATGCCTTCCCCTCCTATATAAGCCCCGCGTATTCGTCCAGCCCCAGCGCGATGTTCATGTTCTGCACCGCCGCGCCGGAAGCGCCTTTGCCCAGGTTGTCAAGCACCGCCGTGAGCGTAATCTGCTCTCCGTTTCCGAATGCGTAGAGGTTCAGGCGGTTGGTGCCGGTCAGAAGGTTTGCCGGGAGGAAGCCGTCCTCCGGCGCGTCCAGGACCGAGATCAGCTTCGAGTCCTCGTAGAAGGCCGAGAGCGCATCCTTCAGCGAAGCGGGCGTGACGCGCTTTTCAAACTGCGCCGCCCACAGCGGCACCGAGACGGACATACCGGCGTAGAAGTCGCAAATGAGCGGGTTGAAAAGCGGCGGCTTTTCGAGCCCGGACACCTTCTGCATCTCCGGCAGGTGCTTGTGCGCGAGGCCCAGCCCATACAGCCGGGGGCTCTTGAACGACTCGCCCCGATCCGGGTTTTCATACTGGGCGATGCCCTTCTTCCCCGCACCGCTGTAGCCGGATACCGCGTGGCAGGTCAAATGCGCATCCAGCGATATCAGCCCAAGTGAGACCAGCGGATATACAATAGAAAGAAAGCCGGTGGCGTAGCAGCCGGGGTTTGCGATCCGCGTACCCGAGGCGACCGCCGCGCGGTGCGCTGGGGACAGTTCCGGGAACCCGTAGGCCCAGCCCGGCGCGACCCGATGGGCGGTGGAAGCGTCGATGACGCGGGTCTTGTCGTCCATGATGAGCTTCACCGCCCGGATGGCGGCCTCGTCCGGCAGGCAGAGGAACACGAGGTCCGCCCGGTTCATGAGCTTCGCCCGCTCGGCCTCGTCCTTGCGGAGGCTCTCCTCGATCCGGAGCACCTCGATGTCCCGCCGGCCCTGAAGCCTTTCGGCCAGCTGCAGGCCCGTGGTACCCTCCTGACCGTCGATGAAAACCTTAAACATCGTTCAAAAGCTCCTTCACGATGCCGATTTGCCGCCGGACGGCCTCCGGCGCGGGCCCGCCGTCCACGCTTCGCAGTTTTACGCAACGGGCGAGGTCGATCGCCTCGTACACGTCCTCGTCAAACTCGGGGTGCGCCGCCTTGTACTCCGAAAGCGGCAGCGTCTCCAGCGTTTCACCTTTCTCAATGCACAGCCGCACGAGCTTGCCGGATACGTTGTAGGCGTCCCGGAAGGGCACGCCCTTTCGGGTCAGGTAGTCGGCGCAGTCGGTGGCGTTCAGAAAGCCCTTCGCGGCGGCGGCGCGCATCGCGTCCGGGTGGAAGGTGGCGCTCTTCAGCATCGGCGCGAACACCTCGAGGCACAATAGCGCCGTGTCCACCGCGTCGAAGACGGCCTCTTTGTCTTCCTGCATATCCTTGTTGTAGGCGAGCGGCAGCGCCTTCATGGTGGTGAGGAGCGTCACGAGGTCGCCGTAGACCCTGCCGGTCTTGCCGCGCACCAGTTCCGCGATGTCCGGGTTCTTCTTCTGCGGCATGATGGAGGAACCTGTCGAGAACTGGTCCCCCAGCGTCGCGAAGCGGTATTCCCACGAGCACCACAGCGCAAATTCCTCAGAAAAGCGGGACAGGTGCATCATCAGGATCGAAAGATCGGCCATCAGTTCCAGCGCGAAATCCCGGTCGGACACCGCGTCCATGCTGTTGATCGAGATGCCGTTAAACCCCAAAAGCGCGGCCACGTCCTGGCGGTCGATGGGGTGCGTGGTGCCCGCCAGCGCGCCCGCGCCCAGCGGGGAGACGCGTGTGCGGCGGTCGCAGTCCTTCAGTCGGTCGATGTCGCGAAGCAGCATCGAGGCGTAGGCCATCAGGTGATGGGCCAGCGTCACCGGCTGCGCGCGCTGCAGGTGGGTGTAGCCGGGCATGACGGTCTCAAGGTGCGCCTCGGCTACTTCGGCGATCACTTCCGCCAGCGCCTTCGCGCCCGCCTTGAGCGCCGCGATCCGCCCGGAAAGGTAGAGCCGGATGTCCAGTGCCACCTGGTCGTTTCTGCTGCGCGCGGTGTGCAGGCGCTTGCCCGCGTCGCCGATGCGCTTTGTCAGCTCGGCCTCGACGAAGGTGTGGATGTCCTCGGCGGTCTGGTCGATCTCAAGCGTTCCCGCCTCGATGTCGCGGAGGATGCCCTGAAGGCCGCAAACGATCCTTTCAGCCTCTTCCGCATCCAGGATGCCCGTATGCCCCAGCATCGTCGCGTGGGCGATGGAGCCCATGATGTCCTCCCGGAACAACCGCTGATCAAAGCCGATGGACGCGTTCAGTTTATTGAGCCGTTCGTCCACCTCGCCGGAAAGCATCCCCGCCCAAAGCTTCATGCCTGACCTCCGTGTTTTCGTTCGGCCCGGCTTTTCGCCGGGCCGACGTAGTTTTCTTACTTCTTGTTCTTTTCGTTCAGCATGGCCTGAATCTTGATCGGCAGGCCGAACAGCGTGATGAACCCGGCGCTGTCCTTCTGGTCGTACACCGCGTCCTCGCCGAAGGTGACGATCTCCTCGTCGTAGAGCGAGTAGGGGCTGGTGGCGCCGGCGGAGATGATGTTGCCCTTGTAGAGCTTGAGCTTGACGGTGCCGGTCACGGTCTTCTGTGTCTCGTCCACGAAGGCGGACAGTGCCTCCCGAAGTGGCGTAAACCACTGGCCGTTGTACACGAGGTCGGCGAACTCCAGCGCCATTCGCTGCTTAAAGTGCAGCGTCAGCTTGTCCAGGCACAGCTGCTCCAGCTTCTCATGGGCTTCGTAGAGGATCGATCCGCCGGGGGTTTCGTAGACGCCGCGGCTCTTCATGCCGACGAGGCGGTTCTCGACCATGTCGAGGATGCCCACTCCGTGCTTGCCGCCGATGACGTTGAGCTTTTTGACGAGGGCGGGGCCGTCCCGCTTTTCGCCGTTGACCGCCACCGGAATGCCCTTTTCAAAGTCGACGGTCACATATTCGGCCTCGTCTGGCGCTTCCTCGGGGGTGACGCCCATCTCCATGTTGCCCTTGTACTTGGGCTCGTTGGCCGGGTCTTCCAGCTCCAAACCCTCGTGGGACAGGTGCCAGAGATTCTTGTCTTTTGAGTAGTTGGTTTCGCGGCTGATCTTGAGGGGCACGTTGTGCTTCTCGGCGTATTCGATCTCGTCCTCGCGGCCCTTGAGCTCCCAGATGCGCCACGGCGCGATGACCGGCATCGTCGGCGCGAAGGCCTTGATGGTCAGCTCAAACCGAACCTGGTCGTTGCCCTTGCCGGTGCAGCCGTGGGCGATGGCGTCCGCGCCCTCTTTCATGGCGATTTCGGTGATCCGCTTTGCGATGATCGGCCGCGCGAAGGATGTGCCCAGAAGGTACTTCTCCTCGTACTTGGCGCCGGCCTTCAGCGTCGGGAAGATGTAGTCGTTCACGAACTCCTGTTCGAGGTCCTCAACGTACAGCTTCGACGCGCCGGTCTTCAGCGCCTTTTCCTCGAGGCCGTCCAGCTCGTCCGCCTGACCGACGTTGGCGGCCACGGCGATGACTTCGCATCCGTAGTTCTCCTTGAGCCACGGGATGATGACGGAGGTGTCCAGTCCGCCGGAATAAGCGAGGACGATCTTCTTGTACTGCTTCACGATGCTCACGCTCCATTGCATATTTATTCTTTTATTGCTGTATATTATACGCGGTATAGCGGTTTTGTCAAGGGGCTTTCTGCATATCACCGTATATTCTGTGTAAAGTCCCACATCCTGCCGCCAGCCTGCAAACAGTATAGCGCATCGCCGGCGTTTTTTCACGGCGGATGGGTTAAACATTTCAAAATTGCGGCCACTTGTCGCCCCACGCGGGCCGCGCCGCTGGCGCACGGGCGAAGCGGCGCGGGCGCGCAAAACCGCCGTCAGCCGGGGCTTTCGGCGGCTTATGCATTCTATGCAGGCTTTATTAGGTTCGTCAGGCCGCCTCGGACTGCCTGCGGCGGATGACGTCGATGACGACGGCGACGATGATGATCAGACCCTTGACCACCCGCTGCCAGCCCTGGGGCACGCCCAGGAGGTTCAGGCCGTTCGAGATGACGCCGATGATCAGCACGCCGATCACCGTACCCAGAAGGCTTCCCTCCCCGCCCTTCATGCTGGTGCCGCCGATGACCACCGCGGCGATGGCGTTCATCTCTTGCCCTTCGGCCAGAGTGGGCAGCGCGGAGTCGAGCCGCGACACAACGATGACCGAAGCCACGCCGCAGCACAGGCCGCTGACGGTGTACACAAACAGCTTCACGGCGCTCAGGTTGATGCCCGAGAGCTTCGCGCAGGCTTCGTTGCCGCCGATGGCGAACACGTTGCGCCCGATGCGCATGTACTTCAGGTTGTACCAGCAAAGGATGAGCAGCACCACCATAATGAGGATGGTGTACAGCGGGATGCCCATCACGCGGTTTGAAATCGCGGTGAAGGACGCGGGCAGCGTGTAGACGGGCTGTCCGCCGGTGATGGTGTAGGCGAAGCCGCGGGCGATGTACATCATGCCCAGGGTCGTAATGAAGGGCGGCAGCTTCAGGTAGGCGATCATCGCGCCGTTCAATAGGCCGATGATGCCCGAGAGAAGGAGCCCGGCCAGAATCGACGGAAACACGCCGATGCCCGCCTTCATCATCATCGCCATCAGAAGGCCGACCACCGCCATGTTGGAACCAATGGACAGGTCGATGCCGCCGGAGATGATGACGTAGCTCATGCCCAGCGCCACCACGAAGTTGATGGACACCTGCTGGAACACGTTCAGGAAGTTGTCCACCTTCAAAAATACCGGCGACGCGAAGCCCATGATGACGCACAGGAGCGCGAACGCGATGAATATGCCCAAAATGTTGCTGCCGGAACCGACGCGCTTCAGCTTCATTTGCATGGTACATCCCCTCTTTTTGCTGATGAACGGGGCGCGCGCCCCGGCCTTATGCGGAGTGCCTTTCATCCCCGCCGGTGGCGTAGTAGAGCAGCATCTCCTGGGTGACATCCATTTGACTTCGGTCCAGCATCGCGGTGACCGCGCCCTGGTGCATGACTGCGATGCGGTCGCACATGCCCAGAATCTCCGGCATTTCGGAGGAAATCAAGACGACGGCGGCCCCCGCGCGGATCAGCTCGTTGATGATGTTGTAGACCTCGATCTTCGCGCCCACGTCGATGCCCCTGGTGGGCTCGTCAAAGAGAAAAATGCGGGAGCGGCTCATCAGCCACTTGGCGAGCACCACCTTCTGCTGGTTGCCGCCGGAGAGGTTGATCGCCTTCTGCAGCGGCGTCGGCGTCTTGATCGTCAGCTTTTCGATGTACTCAAGCACCGAATTCTTTTCCGCCCTCAAATCCATGTGCCACTGGCCGCCAAACTGGCCCAGCGACGCCAGCGTGATGTTCTCGCCGACGTTCATCGTAAGGACCAGCCCCTCGCTCTTGCGGTCCTCGGTGGCGAAGCCCAGTCCCGCGCGGATGGCGTCCAGCGGGCGGCGGATGAAAACGGGCTTGCCTTGGATGTACACTTGACCGGAATCCAACGGATCCATGCCGAAGATGGCGCGGGCGGTCTCGGTGCGCCCAGCGCCCACGAGGCCCGCGATGCCAAGAATCTCCCCGGCGCGGACGGAAAAGCTCACGCCCCGGACGCGCTTTCCGGCGGTCAGCCCCTCGACGCGGAGCGCCTCCTCGCCCAGGGGCACATGGATCTTCGGGAACTTCTCCTTGAGCTCCCGCCCCACCATGTGGCGGATCAGGTCGTCGATGGTGGTTTCGCGCACCTCCACCACCGTCACGTTGGCGCCGTCCCGGAGGATCGTCGCCCGGTCGGCGATCTCCAGCACCTCCTCCAGATGGTGGGAGATGTAGACGATCGCGACGCCCTCCGCCTTGAGTCGCCGCATGACCGCGAACAGCATCTCGGTCTCCTTGCCCGTCAAGGGCGCGGTGGGCTCGTCCATGATGAGTATCTTCGAATTCAGGCTCAGCGCCTTCGCGACCTCGACCATCTGCATCTGCGCGATGCCGAGATCCTTCACCGGCGACCGGGCGTCGATCCTTACCTCCAGTCTGTCCAGCATCTCCTGGGCCTCGCGGCACATTCTGCTCCAGTCCACCCGGCCGCCCGGCGCGGTCCTCAGGCGTCCCAGGAAGATGTTCTCTGCAACGGAGAGCTGCGGGATCAGGTTGAGCTCCTGATAGATGATGGAAACGCCCTTTTCCCGGGCGTGGATCGGAGAACGGATCTCGACGTTCTGGCCGCCGATCACGATGGCGCCCTCGTCCTTCTGATACGCACCGGCGAGGATTTTCATCAGCGTAGATTTCCCCGCGCCGTTTTCACCCAGAAGCGCGTGAATCTCGCCCTGCCGCACCTCAAGATCGACGCAGTTCAGCGCGAGTACGCCGGGAAAGCGCTTGACTATTCCGCGCATCATCAGATAGGCGGCCATAACGTCACCCCCCTGTCAGAAATCGAGATTACTTCAAGTACTGATCGACGTTGGCGCTGTCGACCACGGTGGTCTCGGCCTCGATGATCTTGTTTTCGAGGGTCTCGCCATTGATCGCCTTGACGAGCGCCTCAATGGCGTTCTTGCCGATGGCGACCGGGCCCACGTCGAGCGTCGCGGTCAGCTCGCCCGCCTTGACGGCTTCCTTGGCGTTGGGGTTGCCGTCGAGGCCGACGCAGAGGATGTCCGCGCGGCCGGCCTGCTTGCAGGCCTGAGCGGCGCCCAGCGCCATCTCATCCGACAGGCCGTAGAACACGTTGATCTCCGGGTGCGCCTGAAGCATGTTGGTGGCGGCGTTCATGCCCTTCTCGCGCTCCCAATCGCCCGCCTGGGTGGCGACGACCTTGACGCCCGGGTAGGACGCGGCGGCCTTGACCACAAAGCCGCCCATGCGCTGGGTGGTGTAATCGGAGGGCAGCCCTTCGATGATGGCGACGTTGGCGGTGCCGCCGGTCTTTTCGTTGACCCAGTCGGCGATCTTGCCGCCGCCGTTGTACTGGTTGTATCCGGAGTAGGCGTACACCTCGCAGCCGGAGAGCTCGGTGATGGAGTTGAACATGACCACCGGAATGCCGGCCTCGTTGGCCTTCTTGATCCCGGCCACCAGCGCGTCGATGTTGATGCCGCACACCGCGATGCCGGCGACGCCCTTGGTGATCATGTCTTCAATCAGCTGCATCTGTCCGGCATAGTCGCTCT
>JAEZTD010000101.1 GCA_023443705.1 Bacillota bacterium
GATTTCGCCAATCAGGAGTTTCCGCGGCTGCAGTACGACGGGCCTTTTTCCGAAAGTACCGAGAACAAAAAGCCGCAGGGCATTGGCTCAAAGCAGGTGACGCAGGAGGAAGCGGCCAATGTAGCAGCCAAGTTCTTGGAGATGGATGTCACAACACTAGTTTACGACGGGGAGAGCAACGGCAAGATTCCGTGCTACGAGTTCTCCGGAGAAACGGACGGGCTGACATTTCTGATCAGTATCACGAAGCAGGGCGGCAAGGTGCTATGGTATCGGGCTGACAACGGCGGCGGTATATCGGCGGTACCCACCGACAGCAAGTACGCGGAGCTGACCAAGGCGGCGATGGATTATCTCGATAACAAGGGCTACGGCGAGAGCGCCGCAAGCTACGCGCAGTTTTATAACGGCATGGCGATCATCAACCTCGCGCCCGTGGAGCATAACGTGGTGCTCTACCCCGACCTCATCAAGGTGTGGGTCGACATATCGTCTGGCAAGGTGGTGGGCATGGACGCGAACAACTACCTGATGTCGCACAAGAGCCGCCGCTTTGTGCAGCCCAAGCTGGACGCTAAGGCGGCGCAGGAGAAGATACCGGACAACCTGATGGTGAGCAAGACGCGGCTGGCGCTGATACCGCTGGATACGAATGAGGAAAAGCTCTGCTGGGAATTCACCGGCAGGATCGGCACGCGGGACTATATCATCTATGTTAATGTGGAGACGGGGCTGGAGGAGGACATACTGATGATACAGCACACCAACGACGGTACGCTGGTGATGTAGACGTATTTCAATTTTATGTGATATAATATCAAAAGTCCTGTCTGAGAAGGCAGGGCTTTTTTTGTGGACAGAGAGGTGGCGCATCCGAGGCAGGAAGATAGAAGAGAAAACTAAAAGCCCCGCTTAGTTCAAAATTGAGCGCGGGCGGGGCTTTGTCTGCAATCAGGTCTGTTTTCTTCAGGAGTCAGTCATCTCAACGAGATAGATGGCTTTATCGCCCAGCATAAAGACGGTGAACAGTGCGCCGCCGTCAATGCCGGCAAGGTAATCCCCGAAACTTTCGTCCAGTTCAGGCAGCAGATATCCACCGTAGTAGACGTAGGTGAAACGGTCTGCAGAAATTTGTTCTGGTGCGGCGTCAGCCGGGTCCTGACGTTGGATTGTCAGTGTGAACTCGTCGCCGGAACCGCTGACAGCTGAGACCAGAGCGGTATAGGAGATGACTGTTTGCCCCGACTCGCTGATCTGGTCCAGCAGGTAGGACAGGTCTTCAGAAGCGCCGACTGTTGAGTCGCTTTGCAGCAGCTGGTTTTCCTGCTCCAGTTCGCTGATTTTGTCCTGCAGCTGCTCCACCTTGCCGGTGAGCGAGTTCACCTGATCGCGAAGCGCTGCCGTTTCGTCGTTTGCGGCTGCCGAATTATCGGGTGGGCTCGGCGCCGTGCAGGCTGACAGCAACAATGCTGCCGTGAGTACCAACAGTATGAGTTTAATTGTCCGCATTATACCCCTTTCGCTTTTGCGGCTAAGTTATTCCACCACCTGCCGCTGAGCGATCATGTCCTTTGTCTTCATCAGCCGTATCAGGCTGCCGCGCTCGTTTTCATCCAGCTTCATGCGGATGTATTTGATGGTCTCCTCCAGCTGCGGGATCATCACGTATTCGAGCGCGTTCACGCGGCGGCGCGTTTTCTCGATCTCGTCCGCTAGCATGTTGCACGTCTTCTCCAGTTCCGCCAATTCTACCATCTGCGGCAGCACGCTTGCAAGCCTTGAAACGGCGCTGTCCAGCTCGGAGGAGGTCATCAGCATGCCGTACGGGAAGAATGCTTGCTCTCGCTTCTTCTCACGGTAGCTGATCTTGGGCACGTCCACGCTCATGATGTTGGCGCGGGATACGGAAAGCTCCACCTCGCGCACCGGGAACAACAGCGCTTCATCCATGGTTTCGCGGGACATGGCCACGCGCGCGAGCACGAAACCGGCCAGCGCTTTTTCCAGCGCGGCTTCCACCGTGAGCCGAAGCTCGCGGTTGCGGCGGATGAGCAGCATGAACTGGCGCACCATCTCATCACGCTTGTCTTTGAGCAGTTTGTGCCCCCGCGATGCCGTCACCAGCCGCTTTTTCAGGCGGGTGAGCTCCATGCGCGTGGGGTTGACCCGAAGTATCGCCATTCGTTAGTCCTCGTCCGCCGGGAGATATTTCTCGATGAAAGCGTCTTTGATGCGCTTGAGCTCCGTTTTGGGCAGTATCTTCAGCAGCTTCCACCCCAGAGTCAGCGTTTCCTCAATCGTGCGGTTGGTTTCGTAGCCCTGAGAGACATATTGTTTCTCGAACGCATCCGCGAACTTGGCGTACAGCTTGTCCACATCGGACAGCGCCGCTTCACCCAGAATGACGGACAGCTCCTTGGCGTCCTTGCCGCGGGCGTATGCCGCGAACAGCTGGTTCATCGTGTTCGCGTGGTCCTCGCGCGTTTTGCCTGCGCCGATGCCCTTGTCCTTCAGACGGGACAGCGACGGCAGTACGTCGATGGGCGGCGTTAAGCCCTTGCGCAGCAGTTCGCGCGAGAGTATGATCTGCCCTTCCGTGATGTAGCCGGTAAGGTCCGGGA
>JAEZTD010000244.1 GCA_023443705.1 Bacillota bacterium
GATCCATACCTACAAATACCTCAAGTTTGAGCCTGCGCCCGAAATCGCCCGAATAGGCAGCAAAGTTTACTGCAATCTGCAAAAAGCGGTTGATGAGACGGATAACGGCCAGACCATTGATTTGATAGGGAATGTCAACCTAACTTGGCCCATTGTTATTGCCAGCGAAACTGACAAAAGCTTCACCATTAACCTAAATGGCTACACGATTGACAGTAAATACAGATCCGCCATCCGTCATAGCGGCAGCGGCACGCTGACCATCACCGACGACAGCACAGAAGGCGGCGGCGTAATTACCAGCATTCATGATAATGATTGGGGCTATACGATTTATTTGGATGGCGGCAGCCTTGTTGTTGCCGGTGGCCTCGTAGAAAACGCCAACGATTTGTCTCATTGTGATGCGATTTACAACAATGGCACCGGGAGCGTGAGCATAGTTTCGAGTGGTGTGGTAAAAAGCGTAAGTGGGAGTGCAATTTTCAACGCCGGCACAGGAAAAATCACAATCAGCGGTTCAGCTAGGGTGACCAGTGGAAGTAGAGCTGTTTCCGATAAAGGCACGATTTATCTGCACACCTACGCCAACACAGAGGATATCCTTCTTGAAATCACAGGCGGAACGATAGAAAATACCTGCGGAACGATACAGGATACCGGCGGCTATGCGATTTATAACAATGCCCACGGAAAAATTGCAATAACAAGCGGCTCGCCCCTTATTGTGGGCAGCTATATGGCGATGAACCAAGCCCCGGATTTGAGCCTCTACTCCAATGTGAATGTCACTGCAAGCCAGTATAACAGTGGAACGCCAAGGGTCATTTACAAAGCGAACAACATTTTTTACTACAAATACCTTGCGTTTAAGCCTGCGACCAAAGTTGCCCAAAATACGGCTACGGGCGCAGAATACTTTGCGGTGCAAACGGCGATTGACGCGGCGGCGGATGGGGATACCATTGCACTGTTGGACGACATTACTTTTGTTAATCCGCTAAAGATTGACCTTAAAGATGGTAAGAACCTCACCCTTGACCTAAAAGGTAAAACGTTTGAAGGTTCAATTGTATACACCTGCGTAAGTGGGAAGCTGACCATAGATGATACCGTAGGCGGCGGCAAGGTTACCGCTCCAATATTAAGCTTCGACAGCGGCACGATTCAGGCATCGGGCAGCAGCCCGAACACCGCCATGCTGGAAATCAAAGGCGGCACAGTGGAAAATTCTGATGATACAGGCTATTTTAGCTATGGCGGCAATGCGATCTGGAATAAGAGTTGTACCGTGAGCGTGACCGGCGGGACGGTGACTTCGGCCGGCGGAGGCGCTGCAATCAAAAACACCAACTACTATCCATTCGGTACCGTGAACGTTTCGGGCGGCACGGTGATAAATACCGACAAATATGGCAGCGCCGCAATTTATAACGAAGCAACCGGTACAATAAGCGTTTCGGGCGGAACGGTGGACGGCGGCGCGGGCATTGCGATTCACAACGATAGCACAGGAAAAATCACCATCAGCGGCACGGCCATGGTTACCGGTTCACGAGGCGTTAATCTGAAGGCCGGCACATCCAATAAAATTGTGCTGGAAATCACCGGAGGAACGGTGGAAAGTACTGCTGCGGGCACGGGCACTGCAATCAACCATATGGACGTAGGCATCGTGCTCATTTCCGGCGGCGTGGTGCGTGCCACAGCCGAAGGGAGCACAGCGATCCGTAATCATTCAGCCGGTAAAATTTCAATCTTAGGCGGCACGGTAGAACATACCGCAGCCGGCAAGGCAATTTATAACACCGGCTGGGGCAGCATTGAAATTGCCGACGGCACGGTACACGCCGAGAACGGCGAAGCGATTTGCAATGACGCGTATGGAACAGAAATCTTGATTTCAAGCGGCACGGTGAGCGCCACAGCAGGCACGGCGATTTACAACACTTCGGGCTTCGTGCGAATTTTGGGCGGTACAACCATTATACGGGGCGGCGACATGGCGATGAATACGGAGCCGGAAGAGCTGGATCCCTCCCTAAAGATCATGGCAAGCACCGCCGACGCAAACGGCGGGGACGCTTCTGAGATCACCCGGGGTGACATCATCAGTACAACCATCGAGGAGTATTATCAGAATCGAGTTCAAGCCTATAAATATCTCAGATTTGAGCCTGCTTACAGCGTGAGCTACCACCCCGGTGCAAACGGTACGGGCAGCGAAGCCACGGATGCCAAAACCCTCGACGTTGCCTTGACGTTAAGAGGTGCCACCTTTACCCGTGACGGTTATACGCAAACAGGCTGGGCAACTACAGATGGAGGCACAAAAGCCTTTGAACTGGGTGGGAGCTATACCGCCAATGAGCCCATCACATTGTACCCTGTTTGGACGCAAAACCCGCCCGCTCCCGGCGGCAACGGCGGCGGAACCACCCCGCCCGCCGATACCACCGTGTACAATGACTCAACCATACCAAGCGCCACCATTTGGCTTAGCGGCAGCGACCTGACGGACGGAGACATTTTGGTGACACAGACTGTCAGTAACGGCGATACCTATAACGCCATGCTCAAGCT
>JAEZTD010000317.1 GCA_023443705.1 Bacillota bacterium
GGCGAAGAGGGATTCAAGGCTCCGCTCCATGCCCTGCGCCGCCGCGTTGATGCCCAGCCACAGCGTGACCGACAGCGTGCACAGAATCAGCATGGAGGCGAAGGCCTTCCAGTTGTTGGTCATGTCCCGCCGCAGTTTCCGGCGGAGCATGTTATTGCGTGCCGCGTTCGTTACCATGAAATGGCCTCCATCGCGATGGGGTTCTCGTTGACCTCCACCGCGCTGACCTTGCCGCTGTCCATGCGGATCACGCGGTTGGCGGCGGGCACGATGGCGGCGTTGTGGGTGATGACCACCACGGTCTTGCCCATGTCGCGGCAAACGCTTGAAATCAGGGTCAGAATCTTCCGGCCGGTCTTGGAGTCCAGCGCGCCGGTTGGCTCGTCGCAAAGCAGGAGTTCCGGGTTTTTGCAGAGCGCGCGGGCGATGGCCACCCGCTGCTGCTCGCCGCCGGAAAGTTGCGCCGGGAAGTTGTCCATGCGGTGTTTGAGCCCCACGCGCTCCAGCGTTTCGGCGGGGGAGAGCGGGTTTTTGCACACCTGCTGCGCCAGTTCCACGTTTTCAAGCGCCGTCAGGGTGGGCATGAGGTTGTAAAATTGGAATACAAAGCCCACGTCGAAACGCCGGTAGGCGTTGAGTTCCTTTACGGAGAGCGGCGCGATGTCCCGCCCGCCCACGAGGATTTTTCCGCTGGTCGCCCGGTCCATTCCCCCCAGCAGGTTCAGAACCGTCGTCTTTCCGGCGCCGCTGGGGCCCAGAACCACCGCAAACTCCCCGTGGCGCACGGTGAAATCGGCGTGATCCACCGCGGGGATTTCGATTTCCCCCACGCAGTAGGTCTTTGAGACACCCTCAAACGCGATGTCCGCCACGTTTTTTCCTCCTTGAATGCGATAAATAACCGACATGGTGTTGAAAAATCGGGTCATTTTGATTATAATCATCACAGTGTCGGTTTACAACAATCAGATTGGACGGGGCATGCGCAAAGACCGACAGGCGGGGCCGGGGTGTCGGTTATTTGTGTAAAACCTCTGCGCAACCGGGGGAGGTGCCGAAACATGAAGGAGAAAAAGGACGACCGGAGGGTTCGCTATACGAAGCGGGTGATCCGGGAGAGCTTTGTGCGCCTCATGGAGCACAAGCCCATTTCCAGGATTACCGTGAAGGAAATCTGCGAGTTGGCGGACGTCAACCGCAGCACCTTTTACGCGCATTACGCCAGCCCGGACGACCTGATGCAGAAGATCAAGGAGGAAGTCCTTCAAGAGATCAACACCTGGATGGACGGGATCATCGCCCCGATGGACGGGTCGGGCGCGCATCAGATGATGACGATGGTGTTTGAGTACGCGGCGGCAAATGCCGCGCTATGCAAGGTACTCTTGGGGCAGCATGGCGACGAACAGCTGCAGGAAGAGATCATGATGATCGCCCAGGCGCAGGTGATGAAGGAGTGGCCGGGCAACGCCGAGGCCGGCGCGGGGCTTATGGAGTACCTGATCCAGTTCGGCGTACACGCCGGCGTGGCGGTGGTCAAAAAATGGCTGGAAAACGGGCTTCGGGAACCGCCGGAGGAGATGGCGGGGCTGGTCATCCGGCTGATTTACCATGGGCTTTATTCGGCGATCCCCAAACGCTCAATGCCTGAATGAGTGCAAAAGGCCGCGGTTTTGTCCGCGGCCCCAAAGCAAAGTTAATGATGTGCTCAGTATCCCGCGGACACATCCACCACATTTTTAAGCGGCGCGCCCGTCAGGAAGCGTTCCAGGTTGTCCTTGAAGATTTCAAAGATGATGTTGTAGCAGAACGGGTCGCCGTTTGAACCGGAGACGTGGGGCGTGAGGATGACGTTTTCCATCGTCCAAAGCGGGCTGTCCGCCGGGAGCGGCTCCACGCGGGTCACGTCCAAGAGCGCGCCGCCCAGATGGCCGTCCTCGAGCGCGCGGATCAGCGCGTCCTCATCCACGGTAGCGCCGCGCCCGGCGTTCAAAAGTACCGCACCCGTTTTCATGCGGCGGAGGACCGCTTCGCCGATCAACCCATTGGTCTCATTTGTCGCGGGAAGGCAGAGCGCCACGGTGTCCGCGCCGTCCACCGCCTCCGAGAGCCCCTCCGTGGTGTAAAGGGCTTCCAGATAGTCCGGTTTTTCGCCGGGGCTGCGCTTGACGCCGCGCACACGGGCGCCCATTGCGTGCATGCGGCGGGCGAAGTTTTCGCCGATGTCGCCCATGCCGACCACCGTCACGACGCTTCCGTGGATCGCCCGGGTGGAGCCCTCCGGGCGCCAGACGCGCGCCCACTGGTTCTTGAGGTACGCCGGCATCCGGCGGTAGAGCATCAAAAGCCCTGCCATCATGTACTCGGCGATGGGAATGCCGAAGGCGCCGGAGGCGTTGGTCAGCGTCGTCCTGCCCGCATCAATCACGCCGCGCAGGTGATCGACGCCGGCCGACGGCGTCTGTACCCACCGGAGGCGGGGAAGCGCCCTGACCGTATCGGGCGGGAAGAAGCCCAGCAGTGCGTCGTAATCCTCCAGCGCGGACGGGGTAAGGGAGGAACCGGACGCAAAATGCGCGAGCTCGCTCCCATGCCGCGCCGCAAGGCGCGTCAGCGTGTCGATGTGTTCCGTCGTAAACGGCACGTTGGCCAGCGCGAGCTTCATGGCATTCATTCCTTTCAATGCGGCTGTGAATCGGAGGCCGGGGAGAGGACGGGCAGGGTAAAGTCAAACGCCGCGTCCCGGTCGCAGGTGAGCTGCCCATCCCGGAGGGTCAGCGCCGCCACCTGGATTACGCTGCGACGCGCCTCGACGGGCTGGATTTCATCCTCGCCGGAGTACCCGTAGGCACCCGCGCCGGGGTGCACGAAGTAGAAGATGAACGCGCGATCCGGAAGGGCCAGCACGTCCGCGTGGTGGCCGCGGCAGTTGTCGCCGGGGCGGCTTCCGCCCGTGGACAGAAGGCCCTCCGCCTGCCGCGTCCAGCGGGTGAGGTCGGCGCTCTCGTAGACGGCCATACCGTCCCACATGTCGGCGATCAGGAAGTACTTTCCGCCCAGGCGGAACACGTTGGGGCCTTCCTGGCCGCAGTCGGTGGTCTGCGGGCCGACCGCATGCCAATGGTAGAGGTCGGGGCTGTCGGCGGCATGGGTGTGGGATTCATCACTTTCGTCCTTATACCACATCCGCCAGCCGCCCTCCGGCAACTGATGCACGCAGGCGTCGATGGCGCGGCCGCCCGGCAGCGGGAGCCGGCTTTCAAACTTCCAGTCCCAGAGATTTTTGCTGGTGTAGTGCAGTATGGCGCGGCCGCCGTCCCAGGTGGCGGGCACGCCGGTGATGTAGCTGACGTACATGTGGTAGAGTCCGTCCGAAAACAGGATTTCCGGTGCCCAGAAGGTGTTGTGGCCGGGCTCCGTGGGTTCAACGTTCAGCGTGCCCCGGTATATAAAGCTGCGACCGCCGTCCGAGGACGAGGCCACGCCAAGATCGGTGCCGTGTACCCAGCTCACACCCCGCGCGTCCACGCTGGCGCGGCGCTGGGTGTAGACGATCCACCAGCTTTTTTCCAGGTGGTTCCAGATGATCGTGGGGTCGGTGGGCCCGTCATAGACGGGGTCAAAGAACAGAGGTGCCTTCGCGATCATGCTTCCTCCTTTTCCCAGACAAGGATGTTGACGCTGTGGGGCTCGAGGGCAAGCGCCAGTTTTCCATTTTCCGGCGTCAGCGTCCGGCAGCGCGCGGACACCGCGTGCGGGCATTCGATGGAATTAAACGAGTCTTTGTCAGGGCCGTTGACGGTGTGGAGCGTCGCGCGGCCCGTAAACGCCGCGCCGCGGGGGATAAAGTCCATCTGCAGCGCCGAGTCCGGATGCCGGTTGATAAGCGCCACCCGTAGAGTGCCATTATCGCCCACGGTCGCCGCCATGTCAAGAGCATCCAGTTTTTCGCTGCCCGCGTCAAAGGTTTCACCGTCCGAAATAAAGCCGTCCACCGCCGTCGAACCCATGTGGTCGGCGAACAGTTTGAAAACATGATAAGTGGAGCGGAGCACCAGCCCGTCCGGATGCACGCGGATCGCGCCCCGGGTGTTGACGATGGGAGAGAAGTTCGCCATTCCGACGCTTCCGGCATGGCGGATGCAGGCGTTAAGAAAGCACGCGGTGAACACGGCGTCGGCCATCGTGTATACGGCGTCGTCCTCGTTTTTCTCGCGGTGCGCCTCGCACGCGGCGTGGTCCGGGATCAGGCGCGAGAAATCCATCACGCCCGGATGGTGCCAGCCCCGGAGGTTCCACTCGTCAAAGGCGATGCGGATGCGCTTTTCGTAGCCCAGCGCGCACAGGATGGCTTCGGTTTTTTGGATGGAGTTTTCCACCTTGGTTGACGCGCGCATCGCGCCGGCGTAGTCGCTGAGCACGTTTTCTTCCCAGGCGGCGTCCCAGTATTCGTGGATGCTGAGCCAGTGGATCAGGTCTCCCGCCGAGCGCAGAAGCCCCAGGTTCCAGTCGAGGTCCGGCACGCTGGCGGCGAAGAGCTCAATGGTGGGGTCGACGCGCAGCATCATCTTGGCGGATTCCCGCACAAAAGGCCCCCACGCCGCGATGGTCTGGCTGCCGATCTCGCCGGTGGTGTAATTCTCGTTGCCGATAGACCAGTATTTGACGCGGTAGGGATCGGCGTTTCCGTACTCCGCCCGCTTTTTTGCCCATTCGCCGAAGTGTGATTCGTTGCAGTATTCGACCCAG
>JAEZTD010000372.1 GCA_023443705.1 Bacillota bacterium
CCGAAGAACAGCGCGCCGTGCAGGCGGATCACGCGGTGGCTGTCGGACGCGTCGTCGGCGGAAACCGTCAGGTGCGCGCTCTTGACCACGAAGGATACCGCCGCCACCAGCACCCCTGCGGCGATGGCGATGGTCAGGTCGAAAAACACCGTGCACGAGAGGGTGACCAGGTACATCATGATTGCGTGCTTCATCCGGGACGAGAAGATCTGCCGGATGGCCGCCCATTCGTTCATGCGCCAGGCGGTCACCATCAATACGCCCGCCAGCGCCGCCAGCGGAATGCGGGACATGACCCCGCCCAAGAGGAACATCGACGCGATCAGCGCCAGCGAGTGGATGATGCCGGTCAGGCGCGTCTGTTGCCCCGCCTTGATCGCCACCGAAGTGCGCGCGATCGCCGCCGTGGCGGGTACGCCGCCCATGAGCGGCATTAAAAGGTTGCCGATTCCCTGTGCCATCAGCTCGCGCCGGGCGTCCATCGCTTCGCCCTTCATGCGCCCCGCGCTGAGGCCGCAGAGAAGGCTCTCGATCATGCCCAGCGCCGCGATCGACACAGCGGGCCCCAGCGCGTCTATGACGGCGCGGACGGACAGCGCGTCAAGCGACAGGCGGTTTGCGCCCACCAGTGAGCGCGGAATTTCGCCCACCTCCCGCATGGCGGGCGAGACGGGGTTTAGAATCATGTTGAGTGCGAGCGCTGCGGCGATGGCCACCAGCGATCCGGGCACCGGCCACTTGCGGGGCCAGAGCACCATGACGACGATGGCCAGTGCGCCCATCAAAAGCGCCTGTGGGTCGACGCTAAACCCCAGATGGCCGTAGGACATAAGCTTTTCGACGAGTTCCGTCCCGGAAGAGGTTACGCCGAAGAAGTTGTCCACCTGCCCGAGCGCAATCACCAGCGCGATGCCGGAAGTGAACCCGGCGATCACCGGCGTCGGAATGAACCGCACCAGCCCGCCGACGTTCAGAAGCGACATCACGACCAGCAGCGCGCCGGACAGGAATCCCGCCAGAAGAACCCCCTGTATGCCATTCCGCGCGCCGACCACGATCAGGATGGCGGACATGGCGCCGGTCGGTCCGGAAATCTGATACGACGCGCCGGAAAGCGCGCCGATCACGATCCCGGCCACAATGGCGGTCACGAGGCCGGCTGCGGCATCTGCGCCGGAACTCACGCCAAACGCCAGCGCGAGCGGCAGCGCCACCGATGCGACGGTAAGCCCCGCCATCAGGTCCTTCATGAGCCTTGCAAAATTGTAGCCCGAAAACTCCCCGCGGAGATCCCGGAAGTATTTGGCGACCATCCAAATCCCCTCTTCGCTTCACACCATATCAAACCTTTTGGAGCATACGCCGGTTTTCGATAGAGGTCAACGTTTTTCGGGGAAATATGCGGGCAAATTATGACGACATATCCTGTGTAAATGAAACGAAATGCGAGAGCCTATTTCGACATTGTTGACTTAAGCATGCGGGCAAAAATTCAAAGCACGCTGTATCGGCAAGCTCGCGCCCTTACATGGGGCGGTGGCGCGGTGGAAGCGGCATTTTCAACGCAATTCGTCTTGTTTTCCGATAAAATTAGTGGTAAAATCGGCAGGAACTTGGAATCATCTGACCATGGGCCGCTGCCGGGCTACCGGCTAGCCAAGGGAGTGAGCATATGCATATTACGAGGGAGATCGCATCGAATGTTTATTGGGTGGGCGGCAACGACCGCCGGTTGGCGCTGTTTGAAAACATGTTCCCGCTGCCAAACGGCGTCGCCTACAACGCATACCTGATTCTGGACGAAAAAGTGGTGCTGGTTGACACGGTGGATTCCTCCATCACCCGCCAGTTCTTTGAAAACCTGGACTATGCGCTGGGAGGCAGGGCCATCGATTACCTGGTGGTCAACCACATGGAGCCCGACCACTGCGCCAACATCGAAGAGCTGTGCAGAAGGTTCCCGGAACTAAAAATCGTCGGGAACGCCAAGACGTTCCAGATGATCCGCCAGTTTTACGATTTCGACATCGAAAACCGCACGCTGGAGGTCCGGGAGGGCGACGCACTGGAGCTCGGGGCGCATCGGCTGCGCTTTTTCTCTGCGCCGATGGTACACTGGCCGGAGGTCATGTTCACCTACGAGGAGACCGAAAAAATGCTCTTTACGGCGGACGCGTTCGGCACCTTCGGCGCGCTTCCGGGCAACGTCTTCAGCGACGAGGTGGACTTTGACAACCTGTATATGGACGAGGCGCGTCGCTACTACGCCAACATCGTCGGGAAGTACGGCCCGCAGGTGCAGGCGGCGCTGAAAAAGGTGTCATGCCTGGATGTCCGGATGCTGTGCCCGCTCCACGGGCCCATCTGGCGGGAAAACATTCACGTCTTCTGTGAAAAATACAACCTGTGGAGCCGCTACGAGCCGGAGAGGAAGGGCGTCGTGTTGGCCTACGCCTCGATGTACGGCAACACCGAAAACGCGGTGGGTGTGGTGGCGAACCGCCTTGCCGAGATGGGCGTAATCGACATGCGCGTCTACGATGTTTCGAAAACCCACGCCTCATTCATCATCGCCGACGCGTTCAAGTACAGCCACCTGGTGCTAGCGTCGCCGACATACAACATGGGGCTTTACCTCGGCATGGAGTCGCTGATACGCGACATGGCCGCGCTGAACCTGAAAAACAGAACAATCGCGCTGATCGCCAACGGCTCCTGGGCGCCGGCCGCGCACACCGTCATGGAGAAGCTGACGTGCGAGATGAAGGACATGGAGCTCCTCGCGCCGCCCTTCCTCTTGCGCTCATCGCTCAAGGCGAACCAGATGGAAGCGCTGAACGCGCTGGCGGAGGCCGTGGGTCACTCGGTACTGGGCGCATAAAACGGACAAAGCGGGGGATGAAGCGCGCAAGCGGTGATTTCCCCGCGCTTTTTTCACGCTGTCAGCAACCACCCAATCTTTCCGAGATGGAGGAACGTGAAATGACCTACCGGATGGACCTCTCCGCCGCCGCGCCCAAGCGCATCTACAGTCTGGAGCCGGAATTCTCCGGCGTCGGGCCGAACGGCGAGAAGCTGTCGTTCACCAATTACTACATGGAACTGGACGGCGCGCCGTATTTCGGCGTCAGCGGCGAGATCCATTTTTCCAGGCTCTGGGAAGAGCGATGGGAAGACGCGCTCCTCAAGATGAAGGCGGGCGGCGTCAACATCGTTTCCACCTACGTCTTCTGGATTCACCACGAGGAAACCGAGGGGCGGTTTGATTTTGAGGGGCGCAGGGACCTGCGCCGATTTGTGGAACTGTGCGCGAAGTGCGGTCTCAAGGTGATCGCGCGCATCGGCCCCTTTTGCCACGGCGAGGCGCGAAACGGCGGCCTGCCCGACTGGCTGTACGGCAAGCCCTACGAGGTGCGCGGGCTTGACGCGGCCTTCTTGGAAGCGGTTCGGCGCTGGTACCGCGCGGTGGCCCGGGAGCTTCGCGGACTGTACTTCAAGGACGGCGGCCCGATCATCGCCGTGCAGCTGGACAACGAGTACATGCACTCCGCCGCGCCTTGGGAGATGACGGCGAGCCTTTCAAACGAATGGATGACCGCCGGCTCGGACGGCGACACATACCTTATGAAGCTCCACGAAATCGCGCTGGCGGAGGGGATCGACGCGCCCTTCTACACCGCCACCGGTTGGGGCGGCGCGGCGATGCCTGAAAAGATGATGCCCCTCTGGGGTGGGTACGCCTACCGGCCCTGGATCTTCTATTCCCACAAGGGCGAACACCCCGCGACGGAGGAGTACATCTACCGGGACAATCACAATGACGCAGCGCCCGCCACCTACAATTTTGAGCCCCTCTACAGCCCCGAATCGCGGCCCTACCTTTGCTGCGAGATGGGCGGCGGCATGTTTTGCAGCTACAACTACCGCTTCCAGCTGCCCTTTGAGAGCGTGGACGCGATGGCCAACATCAAGTTGGGCTCCGGATGCAATATGCTGGGCTATTACATGTACCACGGCGGCACCAATCCCACCGGGAAGGGCGGCGCTTTCCTGAACGAGGGGCAGGTACCGCGGCTCAGCTATGATTTTCAGGCGGCGCTGGGTGAGTTCGGGCAGATGCGCCCCTCCTACGGGCGGCTACGGGCGCTGCACTTGCTGACAAAGGCTTTCGAGGGACAGCTCTGCCGCATGAAGACCTTTTTGCCCAGCGGGTCACAGGAAATCGTGCCGGAGGATGCCAAAACGCTGCGCTACGC
>JAEZTD010000044.1 GCA_023443705.1 Bacillota bacterium
TCGCTTTTTTGCCCATGCATCCCACCTCCGTTTGCTTGTTTCATGCACTTATATGCGTTTTGATTATGCACTTATGCGCACAGTTTATTATGAAGCGTGGCCTTGCGCGCTGTCAACCGGACGTTTCTTCCAACCCGCGGCACAGACAAAAATCGCCCGCCGAAAACCCTGTGGATTTCCGGCGGGCACAGTACACTGACAGCAACGAAAGCGCCGTCCCCGGCGCTTTCGGCCTTCGTCCGTTCAAGCGAACGAAATCGAAGCGCAATGTCTTGGTGGGTTTATTTCCCGCTTCGCGAAAGCTCGCGAAGCTGCGCGACCAGTTCGTCGTACTGACGGTTCAGTTCCTCGGGCCTGTCGCCCTTTTTGGGTTTTGAAAGGCGTGCCGCCAGCTGGGCCATGCGCATCGTAAGAATCATCCGGTCGGGCGCTGGCGCGGCGGGCGCTTCCCTTCTCGCGTTCCACTCGTCCAGCGTGCCCTCAAACGCCCCCAGCCGCCCGTCTTCAAAGAAGATCAGCCGCGTCGCCACCTGCTGGGTGAAGCGCCGGTCGTGGCTGACGAAGAGCAGCGTGCCGCCGTAGTCCGCCAGCACGTCGCCCAGCGCCTCCAGCGAAAAAACGTCCAGATGGTTCGTAGGCTCGTCGAGCACGAGAAAGTTGATGTCGGACGCCATGAGCCGCGTCAGCATCACCTTGACGCGCTCGCCCCCGGACATCTTCCCCACGGGTTTGAAGACCGCGTCGCCCCGGATGCCCAGCCGCGCCAGCGCGGTGCGCACGGCGCTCTCCGGCTGGACGCTTTGCCGCATCGCGTTTTCGAGGGCGCTTTTCGAATCGTCCAGCGTGCGCATGTCCTGGTCGAGGAAGCCCACCCGGACGCCGGGGCTGACCGTGACGCCGTCGCCCGCGAGAATCGCCCGGATCAGCGTGGTCTTTCCGCAGCCGTTGGGGCCGAGGAGGGCGGTGCGCGAAAAGGTGGGGATTCTGAATTCGGCGTTTTTGAGCAGCGTCTTCTCCCGGCGCGAAGGGTCAGCCCCCGCGCCTCCGCCGCCACGCGGCTTGTGATCCCGGAAACGCCGATCTCCATTTTAACGTCCGGGTCCTCCCGGGGCCTTCGCTTCTCCGGCAGCTTTTCAAGCCTTGATTCCAGCGCCTTTCGCGCCTGATGGTGGGTCGCCTGCGTGGCCGAAACCGCCCGCTTGTGCAGCCGCGCCTCGCTGTTGCCCATCCTCGTCGGCAGGTGCGTCTGCGACGCCCTCTCCGCCATGCTCTGGGCGGACCTGCGAAGCCGCGCCTGCTCGGCTCGGTACTGCTCGTACTCAAACCGCTCAAAGGCGACGCGGTTTTCCCTCTCCGCGCGGTAAGTGGAATAGTTGCCGGGGTAGAGCGTGAGCTTTCCGTCCTGAAGCTCGGCGATCACCGTCACCACATCGTCGAGAAGCGCCCGATCGTGGCTGACGAGGAGCAGCGCGCCCTCGTACCGCCTGAGCGCGTTTGTCAAAAGCGCCACCCCGTCCGAATCGAGGTCGCTGGTGGGTTCGTCCGCCATCAGGACGCGTCCGCCCACCGAAAGCGCGGCGGCGATGCGGCGGCGGGTCTCCTCGCCGCCCGACAGGTTTTCTCCTTCCTCCGGCGCGCGAAACCGGCTCTTCATTTCCGGCGTGGCCGTTTCCACCGCGCCCCGGCGGTCCTGCCGGATCAGCGCCACGGGGGCGTACCGCTTGATCTGCCCGACGTCCGGCGCCATGAGCCCCGCCAATACGCGGATCAAGGTCGTCTTGCCCGCGCCGTTTTCGCCCACGAGGCCGACCCTGTCGCCATCCCTGAGCTCAAACCGTTCCACATCGAGAATTGTCCTCGGGCCGAAGGCGACCTTGATCCCCTCGGCGGCCAGCAATAATTTCGCCATACAAAAAACCCTCCCGGCATGCCGCCGGAAGGGTCGCAAAAAAGGGCGCGATCACAAAATCAGCCCGCGACGCTTCCGGCAGCGCAAATGAACGCCCGCATCGGGCGCAATCCTGCTGTCGAAATCAGCCGCGAATCTTCATTCGATCGAGGTACCTTCCTTTCCTGAAATCAAGCGCATCATAGCACGAACCCCGCCGGTTGTCAAGCCGGGCACTGCGGCTCAGGGCGCGTATTCGCTGTCAACCTGTACGATGAGCTGGCAGCCGGGCTGAGCCGCCTTCGCCGCCTCCTCGATCTTTTGAAGCGCCGACACCCGCTCGGCCTCCGGCATCTCGCCGGGCACCGCCAGGTCGAAGATCAGCCTGGGGCCGCCGTCCTCCTCCACGGTGCGGAAGTCGTGCATCGTGAAGCGCGGGTTGACCTCCGTAATGATCTCGGCCACCTGCGCGCGCAGCGCGTTGGTGCGGTCGCAGTCCATGGGCAGCGGGTCCATGTGGATGACCACCGGCACGCCCAGATCTTTCAGGATGCGCCGCTCGGCGGCGTCGATGGATTCGTGGATCTTCAGCATGTCCGCGGAGGCGTCCACCTCGGCGTGTACCGACGCCATGCGCCGCCCCGGCCCGTAGTCGTGGACGATCAGGTCGTGCACACCGGCGATGCCCTCGCCCGAGAGCACCTCCTGCGCGATCTTTTTCATAAGTTCCGGGTCCGGACGCCCGCCGAGGAGCAGCGTGACCACCTCCCGGGCGATCTTGACGCCGCCGTAGAAGATGAAGAGCGATACGATAATGCCCGCGGGCGCGTCCACATTCCAGCCGTAGCGGGTGGCAAAAAACGCGCTCGCCACGATCATCGACGTGACGACGACGTCGTTTATGCTGTCGGAGGCCGCGGCCATCAGCACGCTGGAATCGATCCGCCTGCCCAGCGTCCGGTTGTAGGCGAACATGCCCAGCTTGACGAGGATCGACGCGCCCAGCACGAGGAGCATGGGCGTAGAGACCTCGATTGTCTCCGGCGCGACCAGCTTTTTGACCGACTCCTTCAAAAGCTCGGCGGCCACCAGAAAGATCATCATCGCCACGACCAGCGCGCTGACGTATTCGGCGCGGCCGTGGCCGAAGGGGTGCTCCCGGTCCGGTTTCCGGGCGGCGACGCGCATGCCGATCAACGAAACCAGCGAGGAGCCGGTGTCGGAAATGTTGTTGAACGCGTCCGACAGGATGGCCACCGAACCGGACAAAAGCCCGATGGCGAGCTTTGCGGCAAACAGCGTTAAATTCAGCGCAATGCCGGCGGCCCCGGCCAGCATGCCGGCGCGGGAACGGGCGGCTTCGTTCTTCGGGTCGTCATACCCCGGCGCAAGCCGCTTCATGATAAAATCGATCAAACAGGCCGCCTCCTCCAAACATGTCTCCTAAAGATAAGGCTTCCCGGCCGCGTTGTCAAGCGCGCGCCATTTTGGTATAATGCCGGTAACGCGCCACGAAAGGGGAGCCCCGTATGTCGCTGAAAAACCCAGGCTTTGACACGCTGCAGGCCCACGCCGGACAGACGCCCGATCCCGCTACCAAGTCCCGAGCGGTGCCGATCTACATGACCACTTCCTACACCTTCGACAGCGTTCAGGACGCGGCGGCGGTGTTCGCGCTGGAAAAAGAGGGCAACATCTACACCCGCATCATGAACCCTACCACCGACGTACTGGAGAAGCGGCTGGCGGCACTGGAGGGCGGCGTGGCGGGGCTGGCGTTTGCCTCCGGCATGGCGGCGATTTCGGCGGCGATCCTGAATGTGGCGGCGGCGGGCGACGAGATCATCTCCGCCCAGTCGCTCTACGGCGGCACCTACACGCTCTTTTCGCGGCGGTTCCCGGAGCGCTACGGCGTCAAGGTGCGGCTGTTTGACGTGGAGGACATCGTCGGCATGGAGGCCGCCATCAACGAAAAGACCCGCGCGGTCTACTTTGAAACCATCGGAAACCCGGGCATGAACATCCCGGACATCCGCGCGCTCTGCGACATGGCCCACCGGAACGGCCTTCCGGTGATCGTGGACAACACCTTCGCGTCGCCCTACCTGATCCGCCTAAAGGACTTCGGCGTGGACGTGGCGGTGCATTCGCTGACCAAGTACGTGGGCGGCCACGGCGCGGCCATCGGCGGCGCGATTGTGGACTTGGGTACCTTTCCGTGGAAGGACAACCCACGCTTTACAGACTTCAACCGCCCGGACGAGAGCTACCACGGCATCGTCTACGCGGATCTTCCCGCCCCCTTCGCCACCAAGGCGCGGGTGCAGGGCCTCCGGGACGTGGGCGCGTGCCTCAGTCCCTTCAACGCGTTTCTCTTTCTCCTGGGGCTTGAGACGCTTTCCCTCCGGGTCGAGCGCCATTGCCGGAACGCCGAAAAAATCGCCGCGTTTCTGTCGAGCCACCCGCGGGTAGGCTGGGTCAACTACCCCGGCCTCCCCGGCGACAAATACCACGCTCGCAAGGCCGAATACCTGCCAAAGGGCGCGGGCAGCATCCTGACCTTCGGCATCCGGGGCGGCTACGACGCGGGCGTCAGGTTCATCGAGGCGCTGACCATCTTCAGCCACCTGGCCAACGTCGCGGACGCAAAGTCGCTCATCATCCACCCGGCCTCCACCACCCACGGCCAGCTGGACGAGGCGGAGCTGATCGCCGCGGGCGTGCCGGCGGACATGATCCGCGTTTCGGTGGGCCTCGAGGACGCGGACGACCTGATCGAGGACCTTGATCAGGCGCTTCGCGCTTCGGAGGGTTAGCCGATGCTCTACAACGAGATCAAGCACGTGCTGCCGGAGTTCCTCTTTGACGGCAAGTACCTGTTCGTCGAGGAGCTGCACTCCGGCAACATCAACCGCACCTTCCACCTGCGCTACCTCGCGGGCGGGGCCGAGGTGCACTACACGCTGCAGCACATCAACAACTACGTCTTCAAGGACCCTTCGAAGGTGATGCACAACATCGAGCGCGTCACCGGCCACCTGCGCGCGCGGCTTCAGGCCGAGGGCATGGACCCCCGTCGCCACGTACTGTCGCTGGTGCCCACCCGGGGCGGCGGAGCGCTGTTTCAGGACGCGGAGGGCGGCTTCTGGCGCGCCTACCACTTCATCGAAAACGCCACCGCCTACGACCAGGTGCTCAGGCCCCGCCAGTTCTTTGAGGCCGGGCGCGGCTTCGGCATGTTCCAAAGGCGGCTGTTCGACTTCCCGGCGGGCGAGCTCAACGAAACCATCCCCGACTTTCATCATACGACGAAGCGCTTCTACGCATTCGTTAAGTCCGTGGCGGAGGATCGCGCCGGGCGGGTGGCGGAGCTTGAGGACGAGATCGAGTTCTTCTTCGAGCGCCGCCGGATGATGGCGCAGATCGTGAAAAAGCTGGCGGACGGCGAGCTGCCGGTCCGGGTCACCCACAACGACACCAAGGTCAACAACGTCATGATCGACGACCAGACGGACGAGGCCATCTGCGTGATCGACCTCGACACCGTGATGCCCGGCTCCTCGCTGTACGACTACGGCGACGCGATCCGCTTCGGCGCGTCCACCGCCGTGGAGGACGAGCCGGACATTTCAAAAATCTCGCTGGACATGGAGAAGTTCGAACTGTTCACCCGGGGCTTCTTTCAGGAGACGCGCGGGTTTTTGACGAAGGAGGAACTCCTTCTGATGCCCCTCGGCGCGCTCGTCATGACCTGCGAACTGGCCATGCGCTTTCTGACCGACTACATTGACGGCGACCTGTACTTCAAGGTCAAGTCCCCGGAGCACAACCTCGTCCGCGCCCGCGCGCAGATGAAGCTCTTGACCGACATCGAGGAAAAGTACGACCGGATGGCGGAGTACGTGGGGAAACTTGCGGTGGAGTGACGGCTGGGCTCTGCCCCGCAGAGGCCGTCAAAATACTGCGTCTTTTGACGGCGAAATGCAAGTCCTGTGAATCTACAATTCACGGTCGGACTTGCATGCAATAGGGAATGCAGCCTGCGGCCGTACATGCCGCCCTTCGGCTGCCTTTATACGGGGGCTGTGGCCCCCGATACCCCTTTAAGCTGGACCTGCTTGCGTTTAGCTCTTTCGCAGGCTGCACATTTTCTCGTACTTCTTGCTTCTTTGAAAGGCTGAAACAAACGTCCCCCGTTCCTTGTCGGAACGGGGGACGTTTGTTTCAGCTTTCCTGTTTCTACCTCAGCGCCTCGATTTCGCGGATGCGCTCCTCGAGGGTCTCCAGCGTCTTTTTTGCGGTCTCAAGCTTCCCTTTTTCATTCTCCACCAGCTGGGCGGGCGCTTTCGCGAGGAAGCCCTCGTTCTTCAGCATGCCCTCGCCCCGCGCGATGTCCCGGGCGGTGGCGTCCCGGTCTTTCGTCAGCCGCGCCAGCTCCTTGTCGATGTCCACCAGGTCGCCCAGCGGCATGAACAGATGGCAGGCGTCGGTCACGGCGGAGGCGGCTTTGTCCGGGTTCGGGTCGCCCTCGCCGATCAGTTCCAGATGGCTCACCGAGGCCAGCCGCTTAAAGTAGGTTTCGGCGGCGGCGATGGCGGTCTTCCAGTCCGCCGCGCCCTCGCGGGGCCTAACGATCAGCCGCGCCTTGCGGCCCGCGGCCACGTTCATCTCGGCGCGGAGGTTGCGGACGGTGCGGATGATCTCCATCACGCCCTCCATGCGCGCGGCGTCCTCCGGGAAGTCAAATTCGGCCTTCGCCTCCGGCCAGCTGGACACCATGATGGAGCCTTCCGCCCCCGGCAGGTGATGGTACACCTCGTCGGTGATGAAGGGCATGAACGGGTGCAGGAGCTTGAGAAGCCCCACCAGCACGTGGTTTAGCACCGAGCGGGCGACCGGCGCGCTCTCGGCATCCGAAAGCCGGGGTTTTGCCATCTCGATGTACCAGTCGCAGAATTCGCTCCACGCAAAGTCGTAGATCTTCTGCGCCGAAAGGCCCAGGTCGTAGGTTTCAAGCCCCGCGGACACGCCGCGGACCGCCTCGTTCAGCCGGGTCAGGATCCAGCGGTCGGGCGCTTCGAAGCGCGCGGGATCGATGGATTCAAGCGGCGCGGGGGCCTCGCCGCCGAGGTTCATCAGCACAAAACGCGAGGCGTTCCACACCTTGTTGGCGAAGTTCCGGAAGGCCTCGAACTTCTCGTTCGACACGCGCACGTCGCCGCCGGGGGCCACGCCCATCGCGAGCGAGAACCGGAGCGCGTCGCAGCCGTACTTGTCGATCACCTCCAGCGGGTCGATGCCATTGCCGAGGGATTTTGACATTTTGCGGCCCTGGGCGTCCCGGACGAGGCCGTGGAGCGCCACGGTGTCGAAGGGGAGGCTGCCCATCTGCTCAAGCCCCGAGAAGATCATCCGGGCGTCCCAGAAGAAGATGATGTCATAGCCCGACAGCATGACGCTGGTGGGGTAGAAGTACTTGAGGTCCTCGGTCTCGTCCGGCCAGCCCAGCGTGGAGAACGGCCACAGCGCCGACGAGAACCAGGTGTCCAGCACGTCCTCGTCCTGATGGATGTGGTGGCTGCCGCACTTCGGGCAGGCGTCCGGCGCTTTTCGCGCGACGATCATCTCGCCGCAGCCTTCGCAGTAGTAGGCGGGGATGCGGTGCCCCCACCACAGCT
>JAEZTD010000139.1 GCA_023443705.1 Bacillota bacterium
CTTTTGGGCCGGGGAGAGGGATTTCGTGGTGATGTACTGGCCGGACAGGCAGCTGTCGAGAATCACGACGATGGTGCCCGGCGTACGGTCAAGGTAGGATTGGACCTCGTCCACCGTCACGAAACCGCCATCGATTCCGCAGAGCGCACCGCGCATAAATTTCAAGTCGCTCAGAAGCCCGTGACCGGAATAGTAGAAAACCGTCACATCGTTGTCGTCGATGCTGGCGTTGGTCGCCATTTCTTCGAGCACTTCATGGATACCTTCCGTTGTGCGATCCGGATTGGTATCGAAGGGCTCGAACCCGGCGTCCGTCACGGCGGCGGCCATGATGTTCAGGTCGTTTAAGCAGGACGGCAGTTTGCTTGCTTTGGTATAATTGGCGTTCCCGATGCCGTAGAAGTGGTATTTCGTCTCGTTGGCGGCTTTGCTGTAGCTGACGTTGACGGTGCAGGAGGCGGCTTTTTTCCCAGTGTTCGTCGTGGCGGTGATGGTGGCGGTGCCGGCGGAAACAGCGGTGATGAGGCCGGTGGAGTTGACCGTGGCGACGCTCTTTCTGTCGCTCGACCAGATGACTTTCTGATCGTAATAGCCGACCGGGTCGATCTCGTAGCCCAACTGGTAGGTCGCGGACGGCGCGAGGTTCAAAGTGCTCTTATTCAAGCTGATACTGTCCGGATTCCTGGCCTTGACGGTCAGCTTGAAACCGCCCTTTTTCTTGCTGCCGTCCCGGGCGGTGGCGTAGATCGTGGCGGTGCCGGGCTTGTGGGCAAACACATAGCCTTCCATCGCGGTCGCCACGCTTTCGTTGGAGCTGGAGAAGACGGCGGCGCTCGTCCAGAATCCGTCGTAATCGGGATAGTCGGCTCCGTCAAAGTAATTGCCAAAGATGGGGAAATCGTAGTACGTTGCGGTGTAGGGCTTCGGTTGCGCCATGACTTCCATGAAGTCGCCCGCGTAGAGCGTCTTGTTCTTGAGGGTGACGCTATAACCTTCGCTGTCGAGCGTGCCGATGGACATGGACGAGAAAGGGACCACCCTTGTTTCCGGATAGACGGTGATCCGCTTGGTGGCGGTCTTCCCGTTGGTGGTTTTCACGGTGATCGTCGCGGAGCCGGGGCCCATGGCTTCGAACCAGATGTAGTCGTTGTCATCGATGAACCAGTCCACGACGTCGTAGTTGGAGGAGGAGCATGACCTCAGGTACACGTTGGCATTGGAAGGATTGACATTGACGAGCAGCGGCTGAAGGTCGGAGTAATAATTGATGTCGCAGTATAGGCCCATGACGCTAGACATGGGGCTCAGTGAGATCGAGCGGACGGAAGCCTTGCTGATGGGCTTCTGTGTGGTCAATTTGTTCGAGGTGAGGTAGTAGGGCTGCGCGAAGCGGTAGGTGACGCTCTTACCACGGGTCGTCGCCTGTACGCCCGAAAGGCTCTTGATGCTGCGCGGCTGCGAAACACCGGAGGATTTCGCGATGGCCGACACAGCCTTGGACGCAACCGAACCCTCCGCCTGTGCCGCGCAGGTCAGCAGCATCATGCACACCAGAACCCAGCTCAACCACCGAACGTTTTTAAGCCTCATGGGTCACCCTCCATATCTTCCGTCGCGGCGCCGCCGCGGCAGTGATGACGAACCCGTGTCTACGAACTCCCTGATGAAATGCGGACGGGATAAAACATGGCCGCCACGGGCGTAGCCTGGCGGATTCGTTAAGCCGTAAAACAATGTTTGCATAGCCTCTTTAAAAAGAAACGAACAGGGGTGTCAAAGCACTCGATGGCTCATATTACCATAATCTCCAAGCACTGATAAGGTCTTTGTGCTTGAATTAACGCAAACATTACGATTTGTGCCACGAGATCTAAAAAATAGGGAGAGAAACTCGCCGCGGAACAAAAACGGCCGCGGCGGAAACGTCGCGGCCGCTCGTAAAAGGTTCACCGCTCTTCCCGGAAGTAATTGGTGCCGCAGCCCCTGGGCTGGGCGTGCTCGCGAGACATCCTAACGGAGGTCACCACCAGCACCAGGATCGTCGCGAAGAAGGGAATCATGTTGTAGATGGCGGAGGGGATGGGCAGGACGTTTGTGGGAATGTAGTACTTGAGCACGCTCAGCGCGCCAAAGACGAGGGAGCCGAGGAGCGCCTTGTAGGGGCTCCAGCCCGCGAAGATGACCAGCGCCACCGCGATCCAGCCCAGGCCGCCCACGCAGTTGTACGTCCAGGTGCCGCCGCAGGTGATGATCGACACATACGCACCGCCGAGGCCGCAGACGCCGCCGCCCAGCACGATGTTGACGTACTTGTAGAGGTTCACGTTGATGCCCGCCGCGTCCGCCGCGCCCGGATTCTCGCCCACGGCGCGGAGGTTGAGCCCGCGGCGCGTGCGGAAAAGGTAGATGCCCATCACGACCGCGATCAGTACGCCCAGGTACACGAACACCGTGTGGGAGAACAGGAGCTTGCCGATAAAGGGGATGTCCGTGAGGCCAGGGATGTAGATTTCCCGAAACAGCGCCTTGGTGGCGTCGGGCAGGATGACCATGCCGCCCGGGGTGCGCAGCGCCAGGTTTTCACCGACGAAGTTTGCAAAGCCCGCGCCGAAGATGGTCAGCGTAAGACCGGTGACGTTCTGGTTGGCCTTGAGCGTGACCGTCAGGATCGCGTAGATGAGCGCGCCCGCCGCGCCCGCCGCGAAGGCCGCGATGTAGGCCAGCGCAGGGTTTCCGGTGACGTAGGCGGCCAGAAAGCCAATCACCGCGCCCATGTACATCATGCCCTCGACGCCCAGGTTCAGGTTGCCGCTGCGCTCCGTCAGAATTTCGCCCAGCGTGCCGAACAGAAGCGGAACGCCCGCGAGGATCGCGGCGTACAGGAAGCTGGTCAGGTAGTTCATCGCGTCGCTCACTTTTCCACGCCCCCCTTGCTGCCCCAGATCACCTTGTAGTTGATGAAGAACTCGGCGCCCAGCACGAAGAACAGGATGATGCCCTGAAACACCTGCGACGTGGACGGCGAAATGTTGTAGACCGAGCGGATGGTGCCGGAGCCTTTTTCAAGGCAGGCAAACAGCGCCGATACGACCGTGATGGCCAGCGGGTTGAGCCGGGAGAGCCAAGACACAGTAATCGCGGTGAAGCCTACCCCGCCGGCGACGGTCTCCGTCAGCGTCCGGTCGGCGCCGGAGGCCTGCAGCATGCCCGCGAGGCCCGCGACGGCGGCGGACAGGAACATCGTGCGCAGGATGATCTTCCTCACGTTCATGCCGGCGTAGCGGGCGGTGTTCTCGTTTTCGCCCACAACGGTCAGTTCAAAACCCTGCTTGGTGCGGGTCAGATACACGTAGACGAGCGCCACCAGCACC
Source organism: Bacillota bacterium (assembly GCA_023443705.1). Classification (GTDB taxonomy): domain Bacteria; phylum Bacillota; class Clostridia; order Christensenellales; family Aristaeellaceae; genus JAEZHK01. The sequence goes on from JAEZTD010000139.1 coordinate 3,372, forward strand.
AGCGCCACAATCCATCCCGCATGTACGCCGAAGACCTGGGGCATCCGGGCGGTCTTGGCGAACATCTGCACCTTCGGGAAGCCGCTGGTCGGGTCGCGCCAGGGCCCCTCGCGCATCAGCTGGATGACGAAGATCGCGATGTAGTTCATCATCAGCGTGAACAGCGTCTCGTTGGTGTTGAAGCGCGCCTTGAACCAGGCGGGGACGATGCCCCACAGGCCGCCGGCCACAAAGCCCGCCGCCGCCATCGCGGTCAGCAGGAGGGGCTGCGGCCAGTCCGGAAACGTCAGTGCGAAGAACGAAGCCGCGATGGCGCCAACGGAGATCTGTCCCTCCGCGCCGATGTTCCAAAAGCGCATCTTGAACGCCAGCGTCACGCCCAGCGAGGTGATCAGAAGCGGAATCGCAATCTTGACCGTCTCCCGCAGGTTGCTGGCGGAGCCCAGCGCGCCAGAAATCATCGTGCCGTAGACGGGGAAGGGGTTGAACCCCACCGCGAGCAGAAAGAGCCCGCCTGTCACCAGCGCCAGAAAGATCGCCAGCACCCGGTAGAGGGCGGCGCGCCAGGGGTCAATGGAGACGCGCTGAACGATGTGGGTGCGGGTCTTCACCTCGGTATCGCGCATTTTGCGTCGCCTCCTTCCAGCCTGCAGCCGGTCATCATGAGCCCCAGCTGTTCCTTGGTCACAGTCTTGGCGTCCACGAGGCCGGTGACGATGCCGCCGCACATGACCATGATCCGGT
>JAEZTD010000223.1 GCA_023443705.1 Bacillota bacterium
CCACATGCGCGTATCCGCGCCGCCCTTTTTAAACCCCTGCTACTTCGGTACCGACATCGACTCCCGAGACAAGCTCATCGCCTGCCAGCACACCGTGGAGGAGATCCGGGAGATCATCGGCGCGGACTCTCTAGGCTACCTTTCGGTAAACAGCGTGAGCATGCTGGCCGACAATACGCAGGGCTTCTGCACCGCCTGCTTCACCGGCGAATACCCCTGCACGCCGCCGGAAAAACCCTCGAAATCCAAATTTGATTCGATGCTGCCGGAGGAAATGCTGCAATGAAGAGCCACAGCGAAAGCTACAGGCAGGCGGGCGTGGACATCACCGCTGGCTACCGCGCGGTCGAACTGATGAAAAGCCACATCGCGTTGACGGCGGTGCCCGGCGTATTAAGCGGCATCGGCGGCTTCAGCGGGCTGTTTGAACTGGACATGACCGGGCTCACCCGGCCGGTACTGGTCAGCGGCACGGACGGCGTGGGCACCAAGCTCAAAATTGCGTTCCTGATGGACAAACACGATACTGTCGGCATCGACTGCGTGGCCATGTGCGTCAACGACGTGGTCTGCTGCGGCGCGAAGCCCCTCGTATTTCTGGACTACATCGCCTGCGGCAAAAACGTGCCGGAGCGGATCGCGGACATCGTAAAGGGCGTCGCCGAAGGCTGCGTCCAGGCGGGCTGCGCGCTGGTAGGCGGCGAGACCGCCGAAATGCCCGGCTTCTACCCAGAGGACGAGTACGACCTGGCCGGATTCTCCGTCGGCGTGGTGGAGAAAACAAAGATCTTTGATAAATCCGCCGTTCGGGCGGGGGATGTGCTCATCGCCCTTCCCTCTTCCGGCGTCCATTCCAACGGCTTTTCGCTGGTGCGCAAGGTGCTGGACATTGAAGCGAAAGGCGTCTCCGCTTACTCAGGCGAACTGGGCACGACGCTGGGCGAGGCGCTCCTGACGCCGACCCGCATCTACGTAAAGCCCATGTTGGCGCTCTGCGAAGCGCTTACCGTCAAGGCGGTCTCCCACATCACCGGCGGCGGCTTCTACGAAAACATCCCCCGCGCGCTGCCGGAGGGGATGACCGCGGTGATCGACAAATCCACCCTCCGCCCCCAGCCCATTTTCTCAGTCATCCAGCGCGCCGGGAACATCCCGGAGCGGGACATGTTCAACACCTTCAACATGGGCGTCGGCATGGTCGTGACCGTTTCAAAAAAAGACGCCGACCGCGCGCTTGCGACGCTGAACGCGGCGGGCGAAGCGGCCTTCGTGCTGGGCGAAGTCGCGCCGGGCGCGGAGGGCGTAACCATCCGATGAGCGCAAACATCGCGGTTCTGGTGTCGGGCGGCGGCACCAACCTGCAAGCGCTTCTGGACGCGGAAAAAAGCGGCGTCCTGCACAGCGGAAGGATCGTGCTGATCGTCTCCAGCCGCCCGGACGCATACGCGCTGACCCGCGCGCAAGCTAATGGGGTCGAGGCGCTGACGGTAACCCGCGCGGACGGCGAGGCGCAGCTCATCAAAGCGCTGGAGGCGCGCGCAATCGATCTCGTCGTGCTGGCGGGATACCTGACCATCCTGAGCGCGGACTTCGTAAAGCGCTTTGAAGGCCGCATCGTCAACGTGCATCCGTCGCTGATCCCCGCCTTTTCGGGCGCGGGTTTCTACGGGCTGAAGCCCCATCAGGCGGCGCTGGCGCGCGGCGTCAAGGTGACCGGCGCGACGGTGCATTTGGTCAACGAAATCCCGGACGGCGGGCAGATCCTCGCCCAGAAGGCGGTGGAGGTCCGGCCGGACGACACCCCGGAAACCCTTCAAAAGCGGGTGATGGTCGAGGCCGAGTGGGTGCTTCTGCCCCGCGCGGTCGAGGATCTGTGCGCCCGGATCGCAAAGGAGAAGCGAGAATGAACCTGATCGAATATCCCGGCCTCAAGGCGTACCCCGGGCGCGGCGTGATCCTGGGCGCGGCGGCGGACGGGCGCGCCCTTGCCGCGTATTTTCTGATGGGCAGGAGCGTAAACAGCCGAAACCGCGTGCTCGTCCCGGACGGGGACGGCCTTCGGGCCGAGGCCCTTGACCCGGCGAAGCTCGTAGACCCCTCCCTCATCATCTACGCGCCGGTTCGCGCGATCGGTCGGCGGCTGATCGTCACCAACGGCGATCAGACCGACACCATCCACGATTTTATCGCGCGCGGCGAATCCTTCGAGGAGGCCCTCGCCACGCGGGAATACGAGCCGGACGGGCCCAACTGGACGCCTCGGATCAGCGGCCTTCTGACCGCTTCGGACGGCGCTTTCCACTACCAGCTGAGTATTTTGAAGCGCGGCGCGGGCTGCGAGCGGTTCTTCTTCCGCTACGAATCCCCGAGGCCCGGCCTGTGCCACATGATCCACACCTACCTGCCGGGCGCGGACCCGCTGAAGCCCTTCTCCGGAGAACCCGTGGCGCTCACCGTAGACCTCTCTCCTGAAAAGCTGGCGCGCGCGCTTTGGGACGCCCTCGACCCCGCCAACCGGGTGGCGCTGTTCGTGCGCGCCGTCGATCCGGTCACCTTCCAATTTGAAGACCACATCATCAACGCGTTGGAGGCGTGAACATGCAGTCTCTTGAGCTCAAGTACGGCCTGAACCCAAACCAGAAGCCGGCGCGGATCTTCGCCGCCTCCGGCGAACTCCCGGTCCGGGTGCTGTCGGGCAAGCCCGGCTATATTAACTTCTTGGACGCGCTGAACGGCTGGCAGCTGGTCCGCGAGCTCCGGGAGGCCACCGGCCTTCCCGCCGCGGCGTCCTTCAAGCACGTCAGCCCCGCCGGCGCGGCGGTGGGCGTACCGCTGACAGAGGCGCTCATGCGCAGCTTCTTCCTGCCGCCGGACGAACCGCTCTCTCCCCTCGCCTCGGCCTACGCCCGGGCGCGTGGCGCGGACCGCATGTCCTCCTTTGGCGACTTCATCGCGCTGTCCGACCCCTGCGACGTGCCCACCGCCCGACTGATCGCCCGGGAGGTATCCGACGGCGTCATCGCACCCGGTTACGAGCCGGAGGCGCTTGAGATCCTTTCAAAAAAGCGCAAGGGCGCTTACAACATCGTGGAAATTGACCCCGCCTACGTACCCGACGCCGCCGAGACGCGCACGGTGTTCGGCATCACCTTCGAGCAGGGGCGAAACGACCTTAAAATTGACGCAACGCTCCTTCAAAACGTCGTCTCCCGGGAAAAGGGCATCCCGGAAAGCGCGGCGCGGGACCTCGTCATCGCAATGATCGCCCTCAAGTACACGCAGTCCAACTCTGTGATCTACGCCGAGAACGGCCAGACCATCGGCGTTGGCGCGGGTCAGCAGTCCCGCATCCACTGCACACGGCTGGCGGGCGACAAGGCGGACCTGTTCCACCTGCGGCTGCACCCAAAGACCCTCGCCCTAAAATTCCGGGATGGCCTCGGCCGCCCGGAGAAGGACAACTGTGTGGACGGGTATCTTCTGAACCTGCCGGAGGTCTTTGAGCATTGGGCGGACTTCTTTACCGAAAAGCCCGCGCCGATCTGGCCGGACGAGCGCAGGGCATGGCTCGACACCTTCACGGGCGTCGCCCTCGCTTCGGACGCGTTCTTTCCTTTTGGCGACAACGTGGAGCGCGCGGCAAAGAGCGGCGTCACTTACATCGCACAGCCGGGCGGCTCCATCCGGGATGACAACGTGATCGAGGCCTGTGACCGCCACGGCATCCGGATGGCGTTCACGGGCGCGAGGCTTTTCCACCATTAACCGAAGGAGAACATCATGAACGTTCTACTCATCGGCGGCGGCGGGCGCGAACACGCGCTGGCAACAAAAATCGCCGAAAGCAAAAAAGTATCGGCGCTTTACGCGCTGCCCGGAAACGCTGGAATCGCCGAAGTCGCAGCGTGCCACCCCATCGCAGCGACGGACATCCCCGGCATCGTCCGCTTCGCTTCCGAACACAAAATCGACTTTGCGGTGGTCGCGCCGGACGATCCCCTCGCCCTCGGCGCGGTGGACGCGCTGAACGAACTCGGCATCCGCTGCTTCGGGCCAAGGAAGAACGCGGCGGAGATCGAGAGCAGCAAGATCTTTGCGAAGAACCTGATGAGAAAGTACAATATCCCCACCGCCGCCTACAAGGCCTTTGATTCCGAGGCCGCGGCGCTTCCCTATCTCTCCAGCTGCGCGTTCCCGCAGGTGGTCAAGGCGGATGGGCTGGCCCTCGGCAAGGGCGTCGAGATCTCGCAGAGTTTTGAAGAGGCGCGAATGGCCGTGCACCGGATGATGGTGGAGGGCGCCTTTGGCGTCAGCGGCAGCCGTGTGGTGATCGAGGAGTTTTTGGAAGGCCCCGAGGTCACCGTGCTGGCGTTCACCGACGGGAAGACCATACGCCCCATGATCTCGTCGATGGACCACAAGCGCGCCTTCGACGGAGATATGGGCCCCAATACCGGCGGCATGGGCGTAATCGCGCCGAATCCGTTTTATACGGATGAAATCGCCGGTCGCGCCATGCGGGAAATCTTCCTGCCCACCGTCCGCGCCATGAACGCCGAGGGACGCCCCTTCAAGGGCTGCCTGTACTTCGGCCTGATGCTGACAAAGGACGGCCCGAAGGTGATCGAATACAACGCCCGCTTCGGCGACCCGGAGGCGCAGGCGGTATTGTCGCTCCTTGAGGGCGACCTTCTGGACATCCTGATGGCCGTCGAGGCGGAACGCCTGGACGAGGCCGACATCCGCTTTAAGGACGGCGCCAGCTGCGTCGTGATGGTCGCCTCCGGCGGCTATCCAGGCGAATACGAAAAGGGGCTCCCCATCGACCTGGGCGGCGCGGACGCCGAAGCGACGGTATTCCACAGCGGCACCGCGTCGAAGGACGGGCGGCTCGTCACAAACGGCGGGCGCGTCGCAGGCGTCACCTCTGTTGCGGAAGACCTCAAAACCGCGGTGGAGAAAGCCACCCGGGCGGCAGAAAAGGTGCGCTTTGAAGGCGCGTTCTTCCGCCATGACATCGGCCGCCGCGCGCTGGAAGGAAGTGCAAAGTAGCATGGTCTACCGTGTTTATGTGGAAAAGAAACCGGGGTTCGCCGTGGAGGCGCAGGCGCTGTACAGGGACCTGACCGCCTTTCTCGGCGTTGAGGGCCTTGAAAGGCTGCGCCTTATCAACCGCTACGACGTAGAGGGCATCGACCGGGCGCTCTTTGACCGGTCTGTCCATGGTATCTTCTCCGAGCCGCAGATTGACGATGTTTTCTTTGATCTGCCTTCGGACGGTGCCCGCGCCTTCGCGGTGGAATACCTGCCCGGCCAGTTCGACCAGCGGGCGGACTCCGCCGCGCAGCTAATCCAGCTCTCATCCCAGCGGGAACGCCCGCTGGTGCGCACGGCGCGGGTGTACCTAATCTACGGAAGTCTGTCGGACGAAGCGCTTGCCCGCGTCCAAAAGTACGTGGTCAACCCGGTCGAGAGTAGGCTGACGGCCCTCGCCCCGGTCATGACGCTGGCGCTTCCGGCGGAACCGCCGGAACAGGTGGCGACGCTTTCAGGTTTCACGGTGCTGGACGAGATTGGCCTTGCTGCGCTTCGGCGCGAGCTGGCGCTGGCGATGGACGGGGCAGACCTATTGTTCTGCCAGGCCTGTTTCCGGCGCGAGGGGCGCGACCCAAGCCTTACCGAAATCCGGGTGATCGACACCTACTGGTCGGACCACTGCCGCCACACCACCTTCCTGACCCACCTGACGAACGTCTCCTTCGACGACCCGGACGCGGAAGCGGCCTACCGGCGCTATCTCGCCGCGCGAGAGGAACTCGGGCGATCGGAAAAGCCGGTGACCCTCATGGATCTTGCCACCGTCGGCGCTCGGTACCTGAAGGCCAAGGGCGTGCTGACAGACCTCGACGAATCCGACGAAATCAACGCCTGCACAGTAAAAATCACCGTCGACGTAGACGGAAAGCCGGAGCCGTGGCTCCTGCTCTTCAAAAACGAGACCCACAACCACCCCACCGAAATCGAGCCCTTCGGCGGCGCGGCCACCTGCATCGGAGGCGCGATCCGTGACCCCCTGTCCGGACGCGGCTACGTGTATCAGGCGATGCGCGTGACCGGCGCGGCCGACCCGACCCGGCCGATCTCCGAGGCGCTTCCCGGCAAGCTCCCCCAGCGCAAGCTGACCGCCACCGCCGCGGCGGGCTATTCCTCCTACGGCAATCAGATCGGCCTCGCCACCGGCCTCGTGGACGAAATCTACCACCCCGGCTACGCCGCCAAGCGCATGGAGATTGGCGCGGTGGTGGGCGCGGCCCCCGCGTCCCATGTGCGGCGGGAAGTGCCCGCCCCGGGCGACATCGTGGTGCTCCTCGGCGGACGAACCGGGCGGGACGGCTGCGGCGGCGCGACCGGCTCGTCGAAAGCCCACGACGCGTCCTCCCTCGAAAAGTGCGGTGCGGAGGTGCAGAAGGGCAACGCGCCGGAGGAGCGCAAGCTCCAGCGGCTGTTCCGGGACGCGCGGGCGGCGCGGCTCATCAAGCGCTGCAACGATTTCGGCGCGGGCGGCGTGTCCGTCGCCATCGGCGAACTGGCCGACGGCCTCTTCATTGATCTTGACGCCGTGCCCAGGAAGTACGAGGGCCTCGACGGCACGGAACTGGCCATTTCCGAGTCTCAGGAGCGAATGGCGGTGGTATTGTCGCCGGAGGACGAAGCGGAATTCATGGCGCTGGCGGCTTCCGAAAACCTCGAAGCGACGGTCGTCGCCCAGGTTACGGAAGACAAGCGCATGGTCATGCGCCTGGACGGCGAGACCATCGTCGATCTGTCCCGTGACTTTTTAAACTCCAACGGCGCGTCCCGGGAAGCGTCGGCCCGCGTGTCCGCGCCTGCCCAAGCGGCATCGGCTTCTGAAAACGACTTTTCCGAGCGGCTCCACGAAGTGGTCGCCGACCTCAACGTCTGCTCAAAGCGCGGCCTCGCCGAGCGGTTTGATTCCACCATCGGCGCGGGCACAGTCCTGATGCCCTTCGGCGGCAAGCGGCAGAAGACGCCCGCCCAGGCAATGGCGGCGCTGATCCCCGCGCTCTCCGGCAAAACCACTGCCTGCTCGGTGATGGCTTTCGGCGGCAATCCCTACGAACTGGAAAAGAGTCCCTACCGCGGCGGATACCGCGCAGTGGTGGAATCGGTTGCGCGACTTGCCGCCACCGGCGCGCCCTGGCGAAGTGCGCACCTGACCTTTCAGGAGTATTTTGAGCGCATGACCGGCGACGAAACCCGCTGGGGCAAGCCGTTGGGCGCGCTCCTCGGCGCGCTGGACGCGCAGCTGGATCTCTCCATTGCGGCGGTGGGCGGCAAGGACTCGATGAGCGGTTCCTTTGAAAACCTCGACGTACCGCCGACCCTCGTCTCCTTCGCGGTCTCAGTGGGCAACGCGGGCATCATCATCTCGCCGGAATTCAAGCGCGCAGGGGCCCGCGTCCGTCTGATCGAGCCCAAGGCGCGCAAAAACGGCCTGCCCGACCCCGCGTCGCTCCGGGAAGTCTTCGACAAAGTGCATTCCATGATCGCGGCGGGGTACGTAGTTTCCGCGATGGTGCCGGGCTTTGGCGGCGTCGCCGCCGCCGTCTTTAAAATGTGCCTGGGCAACCGTCTCGGCCTTGACTTCGCGCCGGACTTCAACCCGTCCTCCGCCTTTGACGCGCGCCCCGGCGCGTTCGTGGTAGAGCTTTCGGACGGCGCGCCGGACGCGGGCATCCCCGTCGGGGTGACGACCGCGGCCTACACGCTGGGCGGCGTCCCGCTGGTCGCGCTCGAAGAACTCTACGAAGGCAGGCTTGAAGGGGTGTTCCCCTCCGGACAACCGGGCGGTGAAGCGGTGCGCGCGTTCTCCTTTGAGGCGTCCGGCCGGGTTTCCCCCCGTGAAAAATGCGCAAAGCCCAGGGTGCTGATCCCGGTGTTCCCCGGCACGAACTGCGAATACGATACGGCGCGCGCTTTCGAAGCCGCGGGCGCGGCGGCGGAAGTGTTCGTGGTCAATAACCTGACCGCATCGTCCGTGGCCGAATCCGCCGCGCGCTTCGCCTCGCTGGTTGAAAAAAGCCAGATCATCTTCATCCCCGGCGGCTTCTCCGGGGGCGACGAGCCAGACGGCTCCGCCAAGTTCATCACCGCATTTTTCCGAAACCCCGGAATCCGCGATCAGATCATGCGCCTCCTCGGCGCGCGGGACGGCCTCGTGGGCGGTGTGTGCAACGGCTTCCAGGCGCTCATCAAACTGGGCCTCGTGCCCTACGGCGAGATCCGAGACCCGCTCAAAACCGACCCGACGCTGACCTTCAACGGGATCGGTCGGCATCAGTCGCGCCTCGTCCGGGTGCGCGTGGCGTCAAACCGGTCGCCCTGGCTGATGCACGAAAAAGTCGACGCGGTGCGCATGGCTCCGATTTCCCATGGTGAGGGGAGGTTCATCGCGCAGGATGAACTGGTGCTCGCCCTCGCCCGCAGCGGCCAGATCGCCACGCAGTACTGCGACGGGCGCGGCGTCCCCTCGATGGACATCTCGGCGAACCCCAATGGGTCTTATTTCGCGGTGGAGGGCATCACCTCCCCCGACGGCCGCGTGTTCGGCCGTATGGCCCACTTTGAGCGGACCGGAACGGCGCTCTACCGGAATGTGCCCGGCGACAAGGGCGACACCATGTTCCGCGGCGCGGTGGATTACTTCGGGTAGCCCGCCGGCGACCTGAAAAACGCAGTTGGTAAATGACTTAATCGCGCCCCGCGCACTCCGCGCGGGGCGAGGTCATAGGATGGGGCATGCAAACGGTGGGGAGTGATCCGCTTGCCCTATGAC
>JAEZTD010000254.1 GCA_023443705.1 Bacillota bacterium
CTCCCGGATGTACTCGTCCCCCCTATCTATTCGACATCCGTGCTGCCTTTTCCTTTTGGTTTTCCTCGCTTCTTCATAAATTTGCGCCCAGCCCTCTCGGGCTGAGCGCTTTTGTTGATGGTCTGAATCGCCCGCTTGTATTGACATACAAGCGGGCGATTTAGAGAAAGACAAGGCAATCCGAATTACGCCTCTATGAGGAAGAGTGTTCTTCCGCCAAGCGTCTCCGGTTTGAGGCGTACTAACCGTTTTCGCATTCAAACGGCACAGCCTCGCCGACAGGGAGCAGTTTGACCGACGAAGGCGCGCGTCCAGCCGAACCTCCAGCATGCGCCCGGAGAGCGACACCACATCTTCCGCCGTGTCCAGCTGCTTGCACTTGCGCTGCACGATGTAATTAAGAAGATGGACGACGGTGTTCTCGCCCAATGAGCGAAGCGTCACTTCGGCGTAAGCCGGTAGGTCGTCCCGGACCAGAGGGCGCGGCAGAAGCCGCTGGATCATGCTGGCCAGAATATCCTTGTACACTTTGACACCGTACTCGGCCGGGTCCATGAACAGCATGTTGGAGACATACCCGACGCGGTCGTTCACCACGACGCAGGGTTCGCCGTCGCTCTCGAGCTTGGGCGGCGTCTGGCGGTGAGAGCAGAAATGCGCTTCCGATCGGTCAAAATAGCTGTCGACCGTATCGCACAGTACCTTGCCGCCCTTATTCAGCGCAACCCGCGCGACGCCGGAATAGGCGACCGTCTTCATCGCTGGGACATTCTCAAACGCGCCTTCCCGGATGTCCATATACCGGGGCGCTGTCAGGCCCTCGCCCAGGTATTCCACCGGCAGACAGTTGAGCTGGAAGCCGTCCATCCCTGCGGCGCTATGACCCGTCACAAGCAACTTGCCGCCCTTTTCGACGTAGGCGTTAATCCGCCGCGCGGCTTCCGGTGTCAGCGTCACCCGGTCGGGCAGGATCAGGATTTCGTAATCTTCGATGGCGTCATGGAGGTCTACGATGTCGAACTGGTACTTGAGCTCGGTAAGCACACGATACGCACCCTCGATGGAGAGATCCACGCCGTTGGTGATCGCTTGGGCGGAACGGACAGTACCAAACACGCCAATCTGCGCGATCTTCTTCGAGCCGCGGCACCACGTTTCCGTAGCCTCCATCTGCGAGAACACCTGGCCGATGCGCTTGTAGACGCTCGCCTCCAACACGCCGGACGGGTGTAACTGGTCGCCCACACAGATGCCTGCGCCGTTCGCGACCGCGCGGAAGCATTCATACTCGAGCGCCGGGAGGTTTCTCAGTGACCCGAAATCGCCCCGGGCGAGATGGAACTTGCCGTTCATCATGATCACGTCATGGGTGGGGTACTTGTTAACGTAATTCACCGAGATTGGAAAGTGGAAATACCCCCACTCAGTAGAGGGCAGGCTCTCGATGTCCATGAAGGTCACGCACGGGCGCTTGTTGGCATTCGAATACTCCAGCTGGTCGTTCAGGTCGTAAGCGTAGGGGTAACCGTTGAAGTAGACGTGCAGATCCGGGTCCAGCGCCATGACAAAGGCGTAGATGTCCTGAATGTAGTCGATCTGCGCCAGGCGCGCCATCTTGCGCCGGTCGGAATAACCAGCCTGGATGGGTGACTGCCTGTGTAAGTGAGGAGGCCTTCAGCGCGACGATGCCAATGACCGCAAGAGCGCATTGTCGCAATCCGGCGCTTCAGCGTACTCGCATTTTTTCGAAGCACTCGTTGTACCACAGCGCGTTGTCGATGGGCGTGTTGGACGGGATGTGGTTGCCCACCGCCATGAAAAATCCCGGACAGTGCTTGCCGATGTCCATGCAGCGCTTGACTTCGCGATGGATGTCGTCCCGGCTGCCGCTCAAAAGCACGCGGGTGTCGGCGTTGCCGACGAAGGCATGGGTCTTCCCGTACTTTTCCGCGATGTAGTCCATGTCGGTGCAGGGCTCCATAACGAAGCCGTTCACGCCACAGGCGGCGATGTCGTCGATGAACTGCGTATAGTTCCCGTCACTGGTATAGAGGATGAGTTTTCCGGCCTCGTGCAGCGGCTTAAACAGTTTTTTATAGTTGGGAAAGATGTGGGCCCGGTAGAATTCCGGGTGCATAAACGCGCCGCTGGTCCAGACGATGTCGTCGTGCACCATGACGACCGGCGAATCGCACTTGGCCAGCGCCTTGAAGTACTGCAAAACCCAGTCCGCGTAGCGGTCGGCGAACGCGCCGAAGGCTTTGATGTCAATGCCCGCAGCGGTTAAGAGCGTGTCCCAGCCCAACATTTCGATGAGCCCGGACATCATCGTCACATAAATGCCGGTCATATTGACCGTATCCGGGTATAGTCTGCGCTTCTCGCGGAAGTCGGCGTTGTATTCCTCGACCATCACCTTTTCGTCGCGAGGGCCGAGTTTTTCGTCAAAGTCGTAGTCATAGACATCCTCGGGGTCCTCGAACAGGTTGTGGACCTCCCTGGAAAAGTCCACGCCACCGTCGGCGTAGACGGCGTGCCCCATCTTGGTGCATTGGTCGCCGAAGACCTGATTGTGGGTCAGGATGTTCCAATAGAAGCCGTAATCCCAGGCTTTGAGGAAGGCGCTGCCGGCGCGCGCCTGCGTTTGGGCGTCGCTGCCGGCGTCTACGCGGATGCCGGTGACCCGCTCGATTAGCGGCCAGTGCATGTTGGCGGAATACTCGGTGCGCGGAACGCGGTCCGGCATTTCCAACCGGAGCGCCGCCATGCCGTTCTGGTAAGACATGGGTTTCCCTCCTAAAAGATGAGGATCGTTTTACAAACGCATGATATCACACAATCCAAAGTCCTACCACAACAAAACTGGAAAAAGTAAATATATTTCAATGGTGGTAAATATATTTACTGTACAGTCGTTCGGGCCGTCATGTACAATAATTGTGACGAGGCGCCATGCCGAAATTAGCAAGGAGGTTATTCGCTATGAGAAGATTCGCCTGTTTCCTGTTGACCGCCCTGATGGTACTGTCAACGTTCAGCGTCGTGGCGACGGCGGAGGAAGTGCCCTCGTGGCAGACGAAGCCCATCACGATCCGGTTTCTGAACCGCTGGGCGGAGGGCGTCGACGCGCTGTACGGGCCGATCACCTCCGCGATCAATGAGTTCACGACGAAGTACCCCAACGTGACGGTGGAGTTCGATGCCGTGGCGGGCGGCGACGACACCCAGTTCTATGAAAAGATGCGCACTGCCGCCGCGACCGGCAACATGTACGAGATCTTCCAGAACTACGGCGGCAGCACGATCCGCTCCTATGTGGACAGCGGACTGCTTTTGGACCTCACCGAGGAATTCAAGGCCGACCCGGCGTGGCGCGACAGCTTCATGGATGTGTTCAGCATGTGGCAGTTCGACGGCACGGAGGGCGTCTACGGCGTGCCGTTCACCTACTTCGCCACAGTGCTCTACTGCAACACGGACCTCTTCAAGCAGTACAACCTGGAGATCCCCAAGACCATCTCCGAGTTTGAGGCGGTGTGCGACGCGTTCGTCAAGGCGGGCGTGACCCCCATCCCGCGCTCCGGCGAGGGCTGGCGCTGGGCGCATTGGGCCACCGGCATGGTGATGCAGAAGTACGGCCAGCAGCTCATCTACGA
>JAEZTD010000301.1 GCA_023443705.1 Bacillota bacterium
ATCAGCGGGTCGATGAAGAAGATTATTGCATCAGCGGACCGCATCGCGGAAGGCGACCTGACGGCGGAAGTCGACATCGACACGAAGGATGAAATCGGCGATCTGGCGCGTGCGTTCAGGAAGATGGGGGACAACCTGGACGAGGTGTTGTCCGGGATCAACGCCGCTTCGGAGCAGGTATCGTCGGGTGCGGGGCAGCTGTCTGAATCCAGCGTGTCGCTGTCCCAGGGTGCGTCGGAGCAGGCCAGCTCGATTGAGGAGCTGACCGCGTCGCTGGAGCAGATATCCTCTCAGACGCAGCTCAACGCGCAGAACGCGAGCCAGGCGAACAAGCTGGCGGGCGCGGTGCAGACGAACGCGCAGCAGGGGAACGGGCAGATGCGCGAAATGCTCAGCGCGATGGACGGGATCAACGAGTCGTCTTCGAACATCTCGAAGATCATCAAGGTGATCGACGACATCGCGTTCCAGACGAACATCCTGGCGCTCAACGCGGCGGTGGAAGCGGCGCGGGCGGGACAGCACGGCAAGGGGTTCGCGGTGGTGGCGGAAGAGGTTCGGAATCTGGCGGCGAAGTCCGCGAACGCGGCCAAGGAAACCACCGATATGATCGAAGGGTCCATTCGGAAGGTGGAGGCGGGCACGAAGCTGGCCGCGCATACGGCGGAAGCGCTGGAGAAAATTGTAGAGGGCGTGGCGCAGGCGGCGGCGCTGGTCAACCAGATTGACGTGGCCTCGAGCGAGCAGGCGATTGGCCTTGCGCAGATCAACCAGGCAGTGATGCAGGTCTCTCAGGTGGTACAGGCGAACTCGGCGGTATCGGAGCAGAGTGCCGCGGCCAGCAAGGAATTGGCGGGTCAGGCGGAAATGATGCGCGAGTCCGTCGGACGTTTCACGCTGAAATCGTCCTCCGACGCGCCGGTTCGGTCCCGTCCGGTGGCGGTGGAAGCGGCTGTGGCGACGGAGAACAGGCCGGTCAAGGCGGAAGCGCGCCCGATGCGGGCAGGGGGGAAACCCGCCATCGTACTCAGCGACGACGACTTTGGCAAATATTGATCGCCGGTTAATCTGGGTTGAAACCGCGCGGGAGGGCGAAAGCCTCCCTGCGCGGTTTTTAATTGGTCGAATTTTCTTAATTGTCCCTCTCGGGTACGAAAGGAGAAACCTGTGGTTGTACAACGGCTGACATAAGATAAACTCGACCAGTTAACCGGATTTGATTGAACGCAGGAGAAGAACGCGGTATTATTATGGGAAAAAGCTCATAAAGGGGGCGGCTCTGGTGGCGGATACGGGGCTTGTAATCCGTTCGGCACGCGAAACGGATGCTGAGGTACTGGTTTCGATTTACGAACCTTATGTGGTGGACACGGTAATCACCTTCGAGTACACCGTGCCTTCCGTGGAGGAATTTGCCAGGCGGATTCGGGAGACACTGAAAAAGCACCCGTACCTTGTGGCCGAAGTGGACGGCGAAGCGGTCGGATACGCCTATGCCTCTTCGTTCAAAGCGAGGGCTGCCTACGACTGGGCTGTCGAGACCAGCATCTACATCCGCATGGACATGCGCGGAAAAGGCGTGGGCGGAAGGCTGTACCGGGCGCTTGAAGAGGTGCTGTTGAAAATGGGCATCCTCAACCTCAACGCGTGCATCGGCTACCCGAACCCGGAGAGCATCGGCTTTCATGAAAGGCACGGCTACAAAACCGTCGGCCATTTTTCAAAGTGCGGATATAAGCTGAATGCGTGGCACGACGTGGTGTGGATGGAGAAATTTCTGGGCGAGCACGACGTGCCGCCCGCAGGTGTAACCCCCTATCCGATGCTGCCCCAGGCTTAAAACTTACGAAATCGGAAATACGGTCAGACGCGCGCGCCCTCCGGCCATGAGGTGGTCCGAGGGCGCGACTGATTTTCTGTTATTCCTGTCGGATCTACATAATTTCCACACAAACAGATGATACACTTGCCTCAATTCGTGGTATGAGAAGGTGAGTGCGTTGAACGGTAAACCTGCGGAAGTTCTGATGCGCGTCAGGGGAATGACCTGCGCGCATTGTGCGGACAAGATCGAGCGGGCGCTTTTGAAGTTGCCCGGCGTTTCCGAGGCAAAGGCGAGCTTTTCACAGGGGACGGCTCGGGTATGCTACGACGCGGAACAGGTTAGACGGCAGGATCTTGAGCGTGCGGTTAAGGACGCGGGGTACACCCCCGGCAGCGCGAAGATGGGGAAGGCGGCGCAGGCTGCCGCATCGGTCGCCGCCGTCGCGCTTTTGTTCCTTTTGCTTCGTGGCACGGGAATGGGCGCGCTGGCCGGTATGCTGCCGCTGGCTGAGGCTGGGATGGGCTACGGAATGCTGTTTGTCATCGGGCTCATCACCTCCATACACTGCGTCGTGATGTGCGGCGGCATCAACCTGTCCCAATGTATGGGCGCGGGGCCGAGCAAGAAGGATGCGGTGCGGCCCGGGCTTCTTTACAATTTGGGGCGTGTCGTATCGTACACTGTTTTTGGCGCGGTGGTCGGTGCGATCGGATCGGTCGTCAGCTTTTCTGGAACGGCCAAGGGCGTGGTGCAGGTGGCGGCCGGGGTCTTCATGGTCATCATGGGGCTCAACATGACGGGTCTTTTTCCGTGGCTTTCACGGCTGGTTCCGCGGATGCCCTCCTTTGTGGCCCGGAGGCTGCGAGGCGGAAAGCGCTCGCTGGGCCCGTTTTACGTGGGACTCGTCAACGGCCTGATGCCCTGCGGTCCGCTGCAGGCGATGCAGATTTACGCGCTGTCCACTGGCAACGCGCTGGAGGGTGCGCTGTCGATGCTGATGTTCAGCCTCGGCACGGTCCCGCTGATGTTCGGGCTGGGTGCGCTAAGTTCGATGATGAGCCAGAAGTTCACCCGCCGGGCGATGGCGTTCGGCGCGGTGTTGGTGGTGGCGCTGGGGCTCTCCATGTTCACGGGCGGAATGAGCCTTGCGGGGATCGCGGCGCCTTCGGCGGTCGGCGGGCAGGGCGCGCTGGCGGAGGGAGGCGTTCAGAAGGTGCGCACCACGCTGCAGTCCGGCCGGTATCAGCCGATTACCGTGACGGCGGGCACGCCGGTGGAGTGGACGATCGAAGCACCCAAAGGCTCGATCAACGGCTGCAACAACCGGGTTTTTATTCCGGCCTATGGCATCGAGCATGCGTTCGAATACGGCGAAAACATAATCCGCTTTACGCCGGACAAGGCGGGAACCTACCCCTATAGCTGCTGGATGGGCATGATCACCAGCACCATCACCGTCGTTGAGCCCGGCGCAAGCCCTCCGGCGCAAGCGGCGTCAGTGGATGCGGGAGAAGCTTCTCCGGATTGGCTGGAAGGGGCGCAGGTTCAGGATTCCTGCTGCAGCTAGATACTTTATAAAATCACTTTAATTAAGGAGATTGTAATATGTTTCGCAATGTACGGCACTGGGTCGCCGCGGCTCTTTTAATCGCGGCCATTATCCCGCTCACCGCCTGTTCGGTGACTCGGGTTTCCACGCCGGAGGCGTCAGCCACCGCCGCGCCGGAGGTGCCCGTCGCAACCGCACCGGAAGCTTCGGCTGTGACAGCGCCGGAGGAAGCGCCTTTAGCAGCCGACGGCCTGAGCATCCCCGTTTCCGAGCTGGACGAAAACCCGCGCTTCTACGAAGCGGACGTCGACGGACTGAAGGTCAAGGTGATCGCGCTGAAGCTCCAGGATGGCGCAGTCCGCACCGCATACGACGCCTGCCAAGTGTGCTATGACTCGGGCAGGGGCTACTATGAGCGGGAAGGGGATGTGCTGGTCTGCCAGAACTGCGGAAATCGCTTTGAGATAGAGCAGGTCGGCGTCATCGCGGGCGGATGCAACCCCGTGCCCATCGGGGAAGATAAGCGTACCGAGGTCGGTTCGTCCATCGTCATCCCGACCGAGGTCTTGAGAGAGGGCGCGCCGCTGTTTTCCTACCGAAACAGCTGATATAAGGAGGGATACTGCATGAAGCAGAAGTCGATGACCATACAGGGTATGACCTGTGCCGCCTGCGCAAGGCGCGTGGAAACCGGGGTCGGTAAACTTCCCGGAATGGCCAAGGCCTCGGTCAATCTGGCAAACGAAACGCTGTTCGTCGATTATGACGATGGCGCGCTCAGCGAGGAGACCATCCGAAAGACGGTCGACGGTCTGGGATACAAGGCGATCTACAGATCGGAGCAGGAAAAGGCGGTCATGGTCGTCGGCGGCATGACCTGCGCCTCTTGCGCGGCACGGGTGGAGAAAGCGCTGAAAAAGGTGCTGGGCGTCGAGAGCGCTTCTGTTAACTTTGCGAACGAACGGGCGACCATCGTGTTTGATTCCGGTATCGCGCGGCTTAAAGACCTGCGCTCGGCGGTGGAGCAGGCGGGATACCAGCCGATGGATATTTCGCGCACCGGCGCGGTCGAGGAAGACAGGGCGCGCAAGGAGAAGGAGATCAAGACGCTTTGGACGCGCTTTACCGTGGCCGCAGTCTTTGCCGTGCCGCTTCTCTACATCGCGATGGCGCCGATGATTCCGTGGCTGCGGCTGCCCTTTCCGGCAAGCCTGAACCCGATGCGGTATCCGCTGGTCTATGCGCTTGTTGAACTGATCCTGACGCTGCCGATCCTGTACGTCGGTCGGAAATTCTATACGGTCGGGTTCAGGGCGCTCTTTATGCGCAGCCCGAACATGGACTCGTTGATCGCGATTGGCACCAGCTCGGCGTTTCTGTACAGCGTCATCGGCACGGTGGAAATCGCGCTGGGCTCCTACCATGCGGTGGACGCGCTGTACTATGAGTCGGCCGGCGTCATCCTCACGCTGATTCTCTTGGGCAAGTCCCTAGAGATGGCCTCCAAGGGCCGCACCGGCGAAGCGGTGCGGCGGCTCATGGGCCTTGCGCCGAAGACCGCGGTTGTGGTGACGGACGGCGTCGAACGGGAGATCCCCATCGACGAGGTTGAGATCGGCGACATGGTCATGGTGCGCCCCGGCGGAAAAATTCCGGTGGACGGCGTGATCGATGACGGTTGGACGGCCATCGACGAGTCGATGCTGACCGGCGAGAGCATGCCCGTGGAGAAAAAACCCGGCGACCCGGTTTACGCCGCCACGGTCAACCAGAATGGCCTCGTCAGGCTCCGGGCGACCAAGGTCGGAAACGATACGGCGCTCGCCGGGATCATCCGCCTCGTCGAGGACGCGCAGGGGTCGAAGGCGCCGATTGCCTACCTTGCGGACGTGGTCTCCGGTTACTTTGTGCCGGTGGTCTGCTTGATCGCGCTGGTCGCCGGAATTGCCTGGTATATCGCGACACGTGACATCGCCTTCGCGCTCAGGATATTTATTTCGGTGCTCGTCATCGCCTGCCCCTGCGCGCTGGGACTGGCGACGCCCACGGCCATCATGGTCGCGACCGGAAAGGGCGCGGAGCACGGCATTCTGATTAAGAGCGGCGAGGCGCTGGAAACCGCGCACAGAATCAGCGCGGTGGTGCTGGACAAGACCGGAACCGTCACGCGGGGCCGTCCCGAGCTCACCGACGCGCTGCCCGCGGAGGGCATTGAGGAAAATGAACTGATCCGGCTGGTGGCGTCCGCCGAGCAAGGCTCAGAGCACCCGCTTGGGCAGGCCATCGTGCGCGGTGCGTCCGCGAAGGGCGCTAAACTGGAGCCCGCCTCCGATTTCGTGGCGCTCCCCGGCCGGGGCATCCGTGCAAGGATTGGGGATGTGCAGGTCCATGCGGGCAACCGCCGCATGATCGAATCACTGGGCGTCGACCTCGGCGGCTTCGGCGAAGCGGCCGAACGCCTGGCGGACGAGGGCAAGACCCCAATGTACGCCGTGGCGGATGGCAAGCTGCTTGGCCTTGTGGCTGTGGCGGATGTGCTGAAGCCGGAAAGCCCCGAAGCCATCCGGCGGCTGAAGGCGATGGGCCTCGAAGTCGTCATGCTCACCGGAGATAACCGGCGCACCGCCGAGAGCGTCGCGCGGCAGGCGGGCGTGGATCGGGTGCTGGCTGAGGTGCTGCCGGGCGACAAGGCGGAGGAGGTCAGGAAGCTGCAGGAAGGCGGTGCGAAGGTGGCGATGGTCGGCGACGGCATCAACGACGCGCCCGCGCTGACCCAGGCGGACGTTGGGATTGCCATCGGCTCCGGTGCGGATGTAGCGATCGAATCGGCCGACATCGTGCTGGTTCGCAGCGACCTGAACGACGTGGCGACGGCGATTGAACTCAGCCGGAAGACCATCCGGAACATCCGGGAAAACCTGTTCTGGGCGTTTGGCTACAACGTGGTGGGCATCCCGGTGGCGGCAGGGCTTCTGTACGCGTTCGGCGGTCCGCTGCTCAGCCCCATGATCGGCGCCGCGGCGATGAGCCTAAGTTCCGTATCGGTCTTGACCAACGCGCTGCGGCTCAAACGCTTCCGGCCTTCGATCGTGAAGAAGGGGAGGGATGACGCGTGAAGAAGCTTTTGATTTTTGCGCTTATGGCCGCCGTCGCGGCTGTCATGGCCGGATGCGCGTTGGACGTAATCGCCACAGGCTCCGTCTCGGCGCTTGATAAAACGCTGGGCGCGATGCCCGGTGGCGTGACGCTTGAAGGAGACGCTCTTTCCATTGCGTCTCCGGACGGCGATGCAAAGTTTGTGCTGCGCAAGGACTGGTCCGGCGATATGGACGCGCTCCTCGCGGTGAATGCCGCACCGCTCCTCGCCGCAGGGCTGGATGCGTCCAGGCTTCCGGAAGGGTATCTTCTGGAAGGCGAAACGCTCTACGTGGGCAGGAACATGGGCGATGGCGCGCTGGAAGGGGATGCGCCCCTCGCGCTGTACGAAGCGCTGATTGCGCGCCGCCCGGATGTAGTGGGCTTCCACGCATCGCTGGGGCACTTTGGCGTCGATCTCGGTGGCAGCATGTTTGAATGGGCAAAGGATCTTGGCGCCGGCGACAAGGATATCGTCTACGTGCTGAACCCCGACCCGCTGGCGGCAGCTGGCCTTAAGCCGGAGGCGGTCGATGGCTGGGTCTACGCGCAGATCGAAACCATGGACGCAAATGGCGCGAAAATCAGCGCCTATAAGCTGCTCAAACCCTTTGACATTGCGTAAGCGCCGAGCGTGCGCGCCGGCGCTTACGCGTCCGGCGCGCGCGCCGCGTTCACTTTGACAGGACGACATTCCGGGAGGCGCGCCAATGAACAACAGGCCCAGAACCATCCTGGTGGTGGACGACGAGCCGAAGATTTCGGAGGTCGTCGCCTCCTACCTTGAAAGCCGCGGCTACCGCGTGCTG
>JAEZTD010000360.1 GCA_023443705.1 Bacillota bacterium
TCCCAAATCTACTGAAAACGACCCATATATTACTAATTATAGATTAATATGACGTAAATGTCAATAATAATTTACGGAATTCGGTGGAGTTCATTGCGCTGTGAAGCCGAGAACAAATACCGCGAACTATAAGGAAACCGAATTCGTGCGTTGATCCATGAAGTTACGCGTCGGCGAAATTCAATTTCCAATAGAAATGAAATAAAGAACCGAGGTGTTTGTGAAATGGTTGGTTATCCGGCAGTTGGAAGTCCCCGCACTACGCCTCCGCCAGCTTCTCGCGGGCGCGAACCTTTCGCCGCGCATACAGGAAGGTCGCAACCTGCCCAATCCCCGCCAGCGTCCAGGTGATCGGATAGCAGACGAAGAGCATGACCACCGTGGGATACCAGGCGAAGAATGTCCACAGCCAGAGGATTCGCATAAGGCACGCGCCCACCAGCGTGCAGATCATGGGCAGTATGGAGAAGCCCATTCCCCGGGTTACGCCAGGGAAAACGTTCATGATGCCGCAGGAAAAATATGCGATCATCATGACGTTGATCCGCATAACGCCAAGCTCTATGATGTTCGCATCGGACGTATAGATGGCGAGGAGTGGCCTCGCGAAGAGCATCGTCAAACCGCTCAGGATAACCCAGGTGGCGAAAATCAGCGCCGTACATACTCTTGCGACGGTGTCGATCCGTCCATATTTTTTCGCGCCCATGTTCTGCCCGGCGAATGTGATGGCGGCGTTGTAATAGGCGTTCATCGCGGTTCCGACAAAGCCTTCGATGTTGGAGGCCGCAGAACTGGCTGCCACCATCGCGGAGCCGAAGGAATTGATCGCCGACTGAATCAAAACATTCGATATGGAAAAGAGCAGACTCTGTAAACCGGCCGGGAGGCCGATCTTGACAATCCGCTTGAATTTCTCCCTGTCGATGCGCAACTTCCTGGGGACAAAGCGGATGGCTCCGTCGCTTCGGATCAGGTACATCAGGATCAAAACCATCGCTAGATACTGCGCAATGTTCGTAGCCCACGCAAGCCCGTCCACGCCCATGTGCAGGACGGTCACAAAAAATACGTTCAGGATGACGTTAACGATGCCGGAAAGAACGAGATAGTACATCGGCCGGCGGCTGTCGCCTATGGCGCGCAGGATGGCCGCGCCAAAGTTGTATACCATGCTCGCCGGGATGCCCAAAAAATAAATTTTCATATACAAGACGGATAGGGGGAGGATGTCCTCCGGCGTTCCCATCAGAACAAGAAGCGGTTCGCACAGGATGAGGCCGATTGCCATGACGAACAGCCCGCTGATGATGCTGATGTAGAGCGAAGTGTGTACGGAGCGGCTGATGTCCTCCGACTTATTGGCTCCATATTCCTGCGCCACAACCACGCTCGTGCCCACCGACAGGCCCATGAAAAAGTTCACGATAAGGTTGATCAGCGATCCTGTCGCGCCGACCGCCGCCAGCGCTTCCTTGCCCGAAAACCGCCCGGCGATGACCATATCCGCAGCGTTGAACAGGAGCTGCAGAAGGTTCATCGCCATGATGGGCAAGGCGAACATCAATATGTTTTTAAACAGCGGACCTCCGCACATGTCCGGGGATTGTGCGTTTGTTTTTTGCTTGTCCTCTTTAGATCTTGATGAAAGCATTCCGGTGATCACTTGCCTTAATCGTATTGTATACCACGTCCGATTATTGTATCATAGATTCACGAGCATTTACTATCTCTTTTGGTTGAACACGGGCGTGGTGCGAAGTAAATGCTCTTGGATTTCAGAAAAAGTTTTTGAGAACCCAGAATGTTAACGAAAAACTTACAGTGTGGCGTGGCGAAGCTCATTGAAATCAAAATATAAGTATGGTAACATAACAAATAGTTAGGCGGTGACGGGATGAATTCCATCGGAGAGCAGAAGAATTTTCTGAAGCAGGTCATGGACCTCATGGAACAGCATTTTGGGTACAACTGTGAGGTCGTGCTGCACGATCTGACGGGGGATTACGATAAAACCATCGTGGATATCCGAAACGGGCACATCACCGGACGCCGGGTGGGCGACTGCGGCAGCAACCTTGGCCTTGAGGTGCTGCGCGGTACGGCGGTGGACGGCGAGCGGTACAACTACATCACGTACACCCCCGACGCCAAGATCCTGCGCTCCTCATCGATGTACATGCGGGATGATTCAGGCCGCGTCGTGGGCGCGCTCTGCGTCAACACCGACATCACCCAGTCCGTCAAGTTCGAGCAGCACCTGCACGAGCTCAACAACATGAATCTGGATAAACCGGGAAAAACGCCCGAAGTGTTCGCCAAGGACGTCAAGCAACTACTGGAATTTCTGCTCGAAGAGGGCGAGCGGCTTGTGAACAAGCGCGCGGCGGATATGAACAAAGAGGATCGCGTCAACTTCATCGCGCATCTCGACAAGCGCGGCGCTTTTCTGATCACCAAATCCGGCGAGCGGGTCTGCGAGTTTCTGGGCATCTCCAAGTACACGCTCTACGCGACGCTGGACAAGCTCCGGAACGGCGAAAAGCCGGAAAATCCGTAAGGAGACGAAGGTATGGATTGTCTGATTCACGGCGGAGTAATCGTCGACGGCACCGGAAGGCCGCCATACGAGGGAGACATCCTGATCCGGTGCGATGAAATCGCCGCCGTCGGGCAGGTGGACGCGCCGGAGGGCATCTGGAGGGTAGACGCCCGAGGGCTCGTCGTGACGCCCGGCCTCATCGACGCGCACACCCACGCGGACCTGGCGCTCATGCAAAACCGCCAGCAGCCAAACGCCCTCTATCAGGGCATTTCGACGATGGTGGTCGGACAGTGCGGCCTGGGGTTCGCCCCTGTCGCGCAGGACGACCTTGAAAACGCCATTCAAATGAACTCTGGCATCTTCGGCCGCCTGCCCGGAAATTGCCCGCGCTGGCGGAGCTTTTCCGAATTCTTGAGCCTTCTGGACGGCTGCGCGGTCAATGTCGGCGCGATGGTTCCGCACAACGCGGTCCGGCAGATTGCCTGCGGTTATCAAAACATACCGCTTACCGGTGCGCGGCTGGAAGCGGCGCTTGCGGCGCTGGACGAAGCGCTGTATGAGGGTGCGCTTGGCCTTTCCGTGGGGCTGAGCTACTATCCCGGCGGCTACGGCGGAACGGACGAACTGATCGAGCTGTGCCGCGCGGTCCAAAGGCGCGACGCGCTGTTCTGCGTGCACATGCGGCTCGACGTTCACAACCCGGACTTTAGGCCCATGGACGAAATCGCCCGCGTGGCGGAAGAGACGCTGGTGCGCACCAACATGCTGCATCATCGAACCGGCGGCTTTGAACCGCATACCGACGTCACCGCGCCGTTCGATCGAGCCGCCCGGGCCGGGGCGGAGGTCACGTTCGAGTTTTATCCGTACCTGGTCGGCTCCGGGCTTGTGCTGGCCGTGGTGCCCGACTGGGCGCAGGAGGGCGGGCCGGACGAGATCCTGAAGCGGCTGGAGTCCAAATCACTCCGCCCGAAGCTGATGAAGGATCTGGAACACCGCTACGGCTTCTTCTTCCCGAATGGTGCGACGGGCAGGATCTACCTGACCCGCGATCCCTACAGCCCGGACCGGGGCAGAACTATCGACGAAATCGCGCGGGAGCACGGCGAAGCGCCGTGGGAAACGGCGGTGCGCCTTTTGATCGAAAATCGGCTGGAAGTCGGCTTTAACGGTGTTGAGTTCAAGTCTCCCGAACTGCAGGACAAGCTGTACGACGATCAGTACCGCCTTTTCCTGGACGAGCGCTACACCGTTGGCAGCGATTCCATTCCGTCGGGCGGCCTATCCCACCCGAGGACCAGCGGCGCGTTCTCCCGAATCATCGCGCAGATGAGAAAGCGCGGTGTGCCGATGGAGACCGTCATCCGCAAGCTGTCCGCAAAGCCGGCGGAGATCTACCGCCTCAGCGACCGGGGCGTACTCCTGCCCGGGAAAAAGGCGGACATATGCCTGATGGACTACGACCGCGTGGAAGACGGAGCGGACGACGGCTTTTCCCGCAGAAAGCCGGAGGGTATTGTGACGCTCTTTGTCAACGGCCTTCCCGTCATGCGAGAGGGTACGCTGACGGGCGAACTGAGCGGCCGCTCGCTGAAGCGCGATGAATCAAAAGCGTTGGGGGCCGGGGTATGAGTTTTTACGAGAAGATGGGGCTAAAGCCGCTCGTCAACGCCAGCGAGACCTACACGAACCTGGGCGGCTCGCTGATGGCGGAGGAAACGCTTGATGCGATGCATGAGGCCGGGCACGGCTTCGTGGACATGGGAAAGCTCATGGACGCCGTGTGTGCGCGCGCGGCAGCGCTGACCCAAAACGAGGCGGCGTTTGTCACCAGCGGCGCGGCTGCGGGCGTGATTCTGAGCGCGGCGAGCGTTGTGTGCGGTCTGGATGAATCGAAGCACGACCAACTGCCCTTCGCCGGGAGCCTTCCGAAAAATCGCATTCTGATCTTTGACGGCGCGTACCGGAAGATGATCCCGTACTGGCGGCTGATCGCGATGACTGGAGCGACGATCGTGCCGGTAGCGCCGACGGTTGAAGCGATGATCGCGGCGGCGGATGAAACATGCGCGGCCGCGTTCCTGTTCGCGGGCTCGCTGTATGAAAAGGATGTGCCCTGCTGCGAGGACGCGATTCCGAGGCTCAAGGCGGCGGGACTGACCGTCGTCGTCGACGCCGCGGCGCAGCTTCCGCCCGCGTCCAACCTCTGGCATTATACGCGGGAGTTGGGTGCGGACCTCGCCGTCTTCAGCGGCGGCAAGCACATCCGCGGCCCGCAGTCCACCGGCCTCATCGTCGGCCGCAAGGATCTCGTCGCCGGCTGCCGCTTGAGCGCCTGCCCCAATCCGCGCATCGGCCGGGCCTTCAAGACCGGCAAGGAGGAACTGGCCGGGTTCATCACGGCGCTGGAGTTGTTTGTCGCCGACGGTGGCCGCTACGCCCGCCAATTGAAGATGCTGGAAACCATGCGCGGCCTTTTGAAGGACGGCGCGAAGATTGCGGCGCGGATTGTTCCCGAAGGCAGGCTGGGCACGGAACAGCCGCTCCTGATCGCAACGCTGCCAGAGGGGATTTCCGCGAAGGAAGTCAACGAGCGGACGCGCGCGCTCCCGAGGCCCATCGACGTGGGCGTCTATCCGCCGGAATTCGGCATGCCAGAAAACACCATGTTCCTGAACGCCTACAACCTGTCGCCCGGAGAAGTCGAAACGGTTGCACGAGCCGTGTGCGATCAGGTCAACGCGCTCAGAAAGGAGTGATTCCAATGGGGAGAATTGAGGATCGTTTGGAGGCGCTGGGCATAAAACTGCCCGAGCCGCCGGAAAAGGCCGGGCTGTACATGCAGACAAAGGGCTTTGAGGACGTATTGTGCGTATCGGGCTCGGGGCCGGATCTTCCGGGAGAGCCGTTTCCCAAGGGAAAGTTGGGCGAGATGACGATTGAGGAAGGGCAAAGGGCCGCCGCGAACTGCATGCTCAACGCGCTTGCTGTCCTGAAACGTGATCTCGGCACGCTGGACAGAGTGAAGAGCGTCATCAAGATGCTGGCCTTTGTCGCGAGCGAGAACGATTTTTACGAGCAGCCCGCCGTCGCCAACGGCGCGAGCCGGCTTCTGATCGAAATATTCGGCGAGGGGCCGGGGTGCCCATCCCGCAGCGCCATCGGCGTCAACGTGCTGCCGGGAAACATTCCGGTGGAAGTGGAACTGATGGTACAAATTGATCGGGACTAGAATGGTTGTCACAGCGCCCCTACTCATGCTATAATGCGTATGAATTTGATCAAATTTAGATCGGGGCGTTACAAATGAACGGAGCGGTCACCAGAAAAACGCTTTCCAGGCAGGTTGTCGATCAACTCAGGGCGGACATCATCACCGGCGTATTTCCGGTTGGAAGCCACATTACCGTTAGGTCCATCGCGGAGCGCTATGATACCAGTCCGATTCCTGTGCGGGAGGCGTTCAACGTGCTCAGCGGCGAGAAGCTGATCAAACTGTCTCCGTACAAGGGCGCGACGGTCTGCACGATCGACCGGCAGTTTTTTGAAAACATTTACCGCATCCTGAACGCGCTTGAGATGCTGATGATCGAAAGCACAATGGAGAACTGGTCCGACAATCTGCGCCGCGAAGTGACGGAGATCAACGAGCGGATCGGCGCGCTTCAGACGATGGAGCTGATCTGGGAGAATTATCAGGATTTAAACGATCAGTTTCATCAGAGGCTGGAGCAGTTCAGCCGGAATGATCAGGCGCTGGAATTGATCTATGACTACCGCTCCATCGCGCGCCTGATTGCCCGGGAGCACGGGGTCGTGCTCGCGTCGGTTGATCGGCTCAACGAATCCTATCAGGAACACAGGCGCATCATCGAAGCCTATGAGGCGCGCGACCTTCTGGCCTGCCGTCAGGCGTACATGGTACACGCCGATAATTCCCGCCTGCCCACCATGAAGCGGATTTTCGGAGAGGCGTAGCGGGTTTTCACAGGCGGGAAGGCGGAGCGGCAAAACAAAGAAAAAAAATATTACCTCTGAAAAGTCGAATGTGATATTTGATACAATATTGACTTTAAATACGATTTGATATAATATATAAAAGCGCGTCGCCGCAGGCGCGCCCAAAGACCGGACAAAGCGAAACGCGGCCGTCAGGCGCGGCCCACACAGGCAGGATCCTCGATCGCCCTTTCGGGGCGATGACGGATAGAAGCGAAAGTCCTTGGGTAGGGCGGAGAGCGGGCAACCCTCGGGAGCGGGCGCCCAAATTCCTCCTCATCCAAAGGCGCAATTCAAAAGGAGGGTTTCCACGTGAAGAAGTTCCTGGCTCTGCTCCTGGGGTTGATGATGATCGTTTCCATGCTGAGCGTTGCCGCCGCGGAATCGAGCCCGGTGACGATTTCGGTATGGTGCGCTTATGCCGGCGAAGATCCGTACGGCAAGTACGCCTATGAGTACGCCGAGAAGTTCATGGCCGCCAACCCGGGCATCAAGGTGGAAGTGACCGCGGTCAGCAGCAACGACATCTATGCCAAGCTTGCTGCGATGGCGACCTCGCCCGACGATCTCCCGACGCTGTTCTACACCAGCGCCGACCAGGCTCCCAGCCTCGTCGACATCGGCCTGGTTGAGGACATGACCAACTACCTGACGGCCGATGAGCTCGCGTCGTTCGGCAACGGCGTTGTCGACGGCTGCCAGGTGGGCGGCATCATGGCCTACTACCCGATCGACCTGCAGCCGCTGGCGGTGCTCTACCG
>JAEZTD010000388.1 GCA_023443705.1 Bacillota bacterium
CGCTCACCCCACTTTTTCTTTCCAGCATGGCATGACATCTGACGAGGGCGATGGGGTGTAGCCAAGCGGTTAAGGCCCGGGGCTTTGACTCCCGTATGCGCAGGTTCGAATCCTGCCGCCCCAGCCAATGCGACCCAGTAGCTCAGTTGGCAGAGCATCTGACTTTTAATCAGAGGGTCCGGAGTTCGAGTCTCCGCTGGGTCACCAGTAACTCGCGCGGGCGTGGCGGAATGGCAGACGCGCCAGATTTAGGATCTGGTGTCCCAGGGACGTATGAGTTCGAGTCTCTTCGCCCGCACCAGAGGACGGCCTGCACCGGCTTAAAAGGGCGGAGTCCCTCGAAGGCGGAACGGTGTAAGCGGGTGTAACTCAATGGCAGCGCGCCAGCCTTCCAAGCTGGATACGTGGGTTCGATTCCCATCACCCGCTCCAATTTTTTTGCCGAGGGTACTTGCAAAGACGAGAGATATGTGATACAATATCTTCCGCTGACGCTGGTTCGGCAACACTCCATGCGGTAGTAGCTCAGTTGGTAGAGCGCAACCTTGCCAAGGTTGAGGTCGCGAGTCCGAGTCTCGTCTACCGCTCCATGGCCGCCTGAAAAGGGCGGCCGTTTTTTATTCCCGCGTCGCGGTCAGAGGCAGACCGGGCGCGCCTTGACAAGGACGGCTTCACCTGTTATCCTATAAAACAGACCGCAGTATTACATATGCAGAAGCCCGAAAGGGGATGGTTTTGATGAAAAAAGGTGACGCGCGCCGCCAGGAAATCCTGCGGGCCGCCGAAAAGCTCTTTTACATGAAAGGGTACGAGTTTACCTCCGTGCAGGATGTTCTGATCGAAGCCGGCATCTCAAAAGGCGGCTTCTACCACCATTTTGAATCGAAGGCCAGCCTTCTTGAGGAAATCGCGCTGGAGCGCACCGAGGAAGGCTATGAGCGCGCCGAGCGGGCGGTGAACGCGTGCGGCGGCAGCGCGGTGGAAAAGCTTAACCTGCTGTTTGACGTGGGCGGCTTTTTTGAATCGGGCGAAACGGAATACGTCAGCCTGATGATCCGGGTGATCTATCAGGATGGCTGCGTACAGCTCAGGGACATGGTGAAAAAACTGCGCGTGGCGCGGTACGAGCCCCTCCTGACAGGCATCGTGCACGAAGGCGTGGCTGCGAAGCTTTTCTACACCGGCTACCCGGACAGCGTTGCGAGGCTGATTTTGATGATGGACAACGCACTGACCGACGAGCTGGCCGGCGCGGTGGTGGAAGGAAGGGGAGACCCGGAGGCCATCCCAGCGCTGATGGAACTGCTGAACGCCTACAGAAACGGCGTGGAACGCCTGCTGGACGCGCCCTATGGCTCGGTGCGGCTGACCGGGCTTCAGCGGATTGCCGAGGTCGTGGAGGCCTACGAGCGGGACACCGCCAAGGCGCCGAGGGCAGGACAATGATGGAAATGGAACTGCCTGGGCGAAAATCCTGTCTAAAGCCGGTAAGGGAGCGTGACAGGATTTGAAGAAAAAAAGGGTAATGATCGCGGCCATCGCGCTGATTGTGGCCGTGGCCGCGGGTTTTTTTGCGATGTTCCAAAGCATTTCAGACGCGCGTGACAGTGAACCCGTGACGGCGCCCACCATGGAAGCGTCTGCCACGCCGGAGGCGACCGAAACGCCCGTTCCTACGGAGGCGCCGACACCGAGTCCTACGTCCGAACCGACGCCCACACCCCAGCCAACGCCCAGCCCCACGCCGGAACCGACACCCACCCCCAAACCGCTGCCGCTGGAAGGGCTGAAGATCGGTATCGATCCGGGGCACCAGTTGCGCGGCAACTCCTCGAAGGAGCCCGTCTCGCCGGGCAGCAAGGAGAAGAAGGCAAAGGTCGCTTCGGGCACCTCGGGCCGCTTCACCGGTACGCCGGAGCATGTGGTGAACCTTGAGATTTCGCTGGGTCTTCGGGACGCGTTGACCGCGCTGGGTGCCGAGGTCAAGATGACGCGTGAGATCGCCGACATTGACATCTCCAACGTTGAGCGCGCCAAGATGATGAACGAGTGGGGCGCGGATCTGGTGCTGCGCCTGCACTGCAACGGGGTTTCCAACGCTAAGGCCAACGGCATCGGCCTGTACGTCAAAAAGAGCGGCGAAGGCGCGGAGAAATCCCTTGCCGACGCCAAGATCATCATCAAGCACATGGTGGCATCTACCGGTGCGAACGAAGACGGCGTGTTCCGCCGCGACATCTATTCCGGTCTCAACTGGTCCGAAGTGCCCAGCATTCTCGTTGAGATGGGCTACATGACCAACGAGCGGGAGGACAAGCTTCTGAACGACCCGGAATACCAGATGAAACTGATCGACGGCATGGTGAAGGGCGTTGCGGAATGCTTCGGCCGGACGCTGGGCGCGGAAGCGCCGGCAAAGAGCGAGATCGTCACCGCCAATCCGATGGACTCGTCTATCGGCGAATAAACCCGGAAGCGCGCATACAGCGTGCCGCAAATGCCGCGCGCTGAAACCGGGCATCAACAAAGTCTACATTTCAATCGTACCCGGTGGCTTGCACGCCGGGAACGGGATAGCGCCACCAGTACGAACTTGGTGGCGCTATCTGTACCTTCAGTCAGTGCGCCGTTCGGAAATCCGTGAGGGTTTCAGGCGCACGCAGGGTTTCCCCTCCGCAGCCGCAAAAAAGGCAATGTTTTTCAATGCCTTAAGGCCGGGCAAAGCCCGGCCTTTGTTTGGGCGCGTTCAGTTAGCGCTGACCCGACATCGAGCGCTCCTGCGCCTCGATCATCTTCTTGACCATGGATCCGCCGATGGAACCGGCATCCTTGCTGGTCAGATCGCCGTTGTAGCCGTTCTTGAGGTTGATGCCAAGCTCGCTGGCGACCTCGTGCTTCATGTTCCACATCGCCTGACGGGCCTCGGGGACGTTGATCTTGTTGCTGGAAGAATTGCTAGCCATTGCTTCATCGCTCCTTTTCATTGTCGATTTTTTCTACCGGCTTACTTGCCGGAAGCCTGGTTCTGGTAGTCGGTGATCATCTTCTTGACCATGTAGCCACCGACGTAGCCGTTGTCACGCGAAGAGAGATTGCCGTTATAGCCCTGCTTCAAGTTGACGCCCAGTTCGCTGGCGATTTCGAATTTCATTTTCTCCAGCGCCGCTTCGCTCTCACGCACGTTGACTTTGCTCCTGCTCATTTTTTTCACCTCCCGAATAAGTCTGATGTTATTGTGACCTCGTTCGAGCTTTTTAGACTGGTAGATTTTTGCGAGCAACATGGGCGGGGCTTTGTGATGTCATCTTTAATCCCCTTCGATCATAAAATGCAAAAAAGCCCGCGCCGCCTTGGGAGGCGCGGACTCGGTTTCGGTTCGTAGGACACTTACATGAAAAATGTGCAGGCGTCACCGCGCGGGCGCGCACTCACCGGACGCCGCTGCGGATGGCCGCGGTCATAAACACCGCCGTGCCCTCGCCCGCCTTGTCGATGTTTTTCTGAAATCGCTCATCCGATTCATACATCGACGCAAGGCCGAGCAGAATTTCGTCGGTGCAGTCATAGAAGTTCCGGGTGATGACGTCCTGCCAGCGGCGGACGAGCGCCTGTGCCTCCGGGCTGTCCGGCGCTGCGCCGTCCGCGCTGAGCTTCGCGAAGCCTTCAAAAACGCCCTGCGTTTCCGCCTTGACGCGCGCCCAGTCGGCTTTGCCGTAGGTTGCCGTCCGTGCCTCCGACTGACGGTATGTATCCGTTTCGCCCCAGCGCTTCCGCGCCTCTTCCGAATATTTCGCCTTGGCCTCCTCGATCTCGGACATGTCAAACGCTTCCAGTTCCATGATGATTTCCCCCTTCATCGCGCGCTCCGCGAGGCCAATCAATCGGTCGAGCCTGTCCCGCCGCATGGCGAGCAGCGTCTGCTGTCTTTTCAAAGCCTCAAGCGCGTCGTAATCCGGGCGGGAGCGAATCCTGCGGATCTCGTCGATGGAAAAATCCAGCTCCCGAAAGAACAGGATCTGCGAGAGCTGACTCGGCGCGTCGTCGCCGTACAGGCGGTAGCCTGCCTCTGTGGCGGCCGACGGCTTCAAAAGCCCTTCCCGGTCGTAATAGCGCAGCGTGCGCGCGCTCACGCCCGCCATTTTGGCCAGTTCCCCAACGGTGTACATTCGCTCGCCTCCCTTCGAAAGAGAGCATAAACCATGACGCAGCGTCAAGGTCAATAGGCGGAAATGTTAATTCATCGCGATGTCTCGGAGCCGCTCCGCCAGCGCTTCCCGAGCGAGTTCGATCACCTGAAGGGTCTCCTCAGAATCCGGTCGCTTCAAAAGGCTGCGCGCCTGGTCGTGGGTTTCCTTCAAAAGACGGCCGTCGGCCATCTGCCACGGGCCGCCCGACGCGCTGCCCGATTGGCGGTAGCCCAGCACCTCGCCGGGGCCGCGAAATTCCATGTCCTTTCGGGCAATTTCAAAGCCGTCGTTCGTCGCCGTCATGGTCTTCAGCTTTTCGCTCGGCTCGGCCATCAGAAAGCACCAGGATTCCGCCGCGCCGCGTCCCACCCGCCCCCTTAGCTGGTGCAGCTGCGCGAGACCGAACCGGTCGGCGTTCTCCACGACCATGACGGTGGCGTTCGGCACGTTGACGCCTACTTCAATGACCGTGGTGGAGACGAGGACGTCCATTTCACCCCTTCGGAACGCTTCGAGCGCCGCTTCCTTCTCCGCGCTCTTCATTCTGCCGTGGACGAGGCCCACCCGAAGCCCTTTCAGGGCGCGGTCCCGCAGTTCCTCGTACACCGCCTGGGCATTCTGGGCGTCGACGGCTTCGGATTCCTCCACCAGCGGGCAAACCACGTAGGCCTGCCGTCCGTCCGCCACTTCCCTTCGGATAAAACCGTACATCGCTTCCCGCTTTTCGTCCGACACCACGCGGGTCTTGATCGGCGTCCGGCCGGGCGGAAGCTCGTCCACCACCGAAATGTCCAGATCCCCGTACAAAATCAGCGCCAGGGTGCGCGGAATGGGCGTGGCCGACATGACGAGAACATTCGGCGACTGCCCCTTCGCGCCGAGGGCGGTGCGCTGCCTGACGCCGAAGCGGTGCTGCTCGTCGGTCACCACAAGGCCCAGGTTCGCGTAGGTCACCTTCTCGGTAATCAACGCGTGGGTGCCGATGGCCACCTGCCAGTATCCGGAAGCGATGGCCTCGTGGGCCTCTCTGTGTTCCTTCGCGGTCATGCTGCCCGTGATGAGGCCGCAGGAAGCGCCCAGCGGCTCCAGAACCGCCTTGGCGGTCTCGTAGTGCTGGCGGGCCAGAACCTCGGTCGGCGCCATCAGCGCACCCTGGTAGCCCTTCTTTGCCGCCAGGTACAGCGCGCCCATGGCGATGGCGGTCTTGCCGCAGCCCACGTCTCCCTGCACCAGCCGGGCCATCGCCGCATTCGCCCCCATATCCCGGGCGATCTCGTCCAGCACCCGCGCCTGCGCGCCGGTGGGCCGGTACGGCAGCGAATCCCAAAATCCGCGGACGTCCTCCTCAGGGCATTCGATTTGGATACCCGCGCCCCGCTGGCCCCGAAGCAGCCACAGTCCCACCTGATAGATGAGCAGCTCCTCAAACGCCAGCCGCCGCTTGGCGACCTGAAGCGCCTCCATGCTCTCCGGCAGATGGGCGGCGCGCATGGCGAAATTGCGCTCGCACAGGCTGTGCCGTCGCCTCAGCGCCTCCGGCAGCTGGTCTGGCCACTGCCCCTCGCTCTCCGCCAGCGCACGGGCGACGATGTCCCGGAAGGCCGCGCCGGGGATTCCGGCGGTCTTTCGATAGACGGGTACGATACCGCGTTCCTTTTCGATGGACGGGCTGGTGAGCTGCAAGCCGCCCCGCCTCTCCACGCGGCCGTAGAGCAGCATTTCCCGCCCGTCTGCAATGGCCTTCGCAAGCCACGGCTGGTTGTACCACACCGCGCGGATGGAGCCGCTGTCGTCCGAGATCTTCGCGCTCACGATGCTCAGACGACCCTTTCGGAATGAACGCGGCGCTTCGGCGCGGCCGAAAACCGCCGCCGTCTGCCCCTCGGCCAGCGCGTCGATGGGCGTGACATGGGTCAGGTCCCGGTATTCCGCGGGAAAGCGCAATAAAAGCTGGCGGACGGTCTCTATACCGTCCGCCTTGAGCGCCTGTAGCCGCGCCTTTCCGAGGCCGCGGATTTGGGAGAGACTGATGTCCATTATTCCACCGCGATCAGGTAGTAATACAGCGGCTGCCCGCCCAGGTATACCGATACGTCGCAGGAACCGTATGTTTCGGAAAGCTTGGCGCTGAGCGCCTCCGCCTGCTCTGTGGGCGTGTCCTCGCCGTAGTAGATCGTAATCAGTTCGCTGTCCTCGGTGACCATGTCCCGGAGGATTTCCTCGGCCACCACAGCGGGATCGGTGCCCAACTGCACGATGCGGTTGTCCACGAGGCCCATGATGTCGCCCTCGCGGATCTCGCGTTCGTCAAAGGTGGTGTCCCGCACCGCGTAGGTGATAGCCGCGGTGTGCACGCGTTCTGCGGCTTCCGTCATGTTCGCGGCGTTCTCCTCGCCGGACAGGTCCGGCATGAAGGCGATGGCGGCGGCGATGCCCATCGGCACCGACTTCGTGGGAATGACATAAACCGTCTTATCGGTCAGCTCCGAGGCCTGCTGCGCCGCGAGGATGATGTTTGTGTTGTTGGGCGGCACGAACACCTGCTTGGCGTGGGTCGATTCGATGGCCTGCACCAGTTCGTCGATGGACGGGTTCATGGTCTGGCCGCCGTCCACCACCTGATCCACCGCCATGTCGCGGAAGATCTCCGTCAGGCCGCTTCCCAGCGCCACGGACACCATGCCGAACTCCTTGAGCTCGGGCTCCGGCGGCCTTTTCGCCAGGCGCTCCCGGAACTCCTCCAGCATGTTGTCGATCTTGATATAGTCCAGCTCGCCCAGCTCCAGTGCCATCTGAAGCGCCTTGCCCGGTTCGTTGGTATGCACATGCACCTTGACGACCTCAAGGTCGCCCACCACCAGCACGCAATCGCCGATGCGCTCCAGGCGCTTCCGAAGCCGTGCCACCTCGCTGTCCTTGAGATCCGGCTTCGGGTGGGACACGATAAACTCGGTGCAATAGGCGAACTTGATCTCGCCCAAGGACTCGTGGTCGTCCACGAATTCGCCGGGCAGCGGCGCGCCCTGGTGAGGCTGCTCGTCGGATGAGGCCTGCTCCACCGGTTCGCCCGAGAGCGCGGCGTAGAAGCCGGCGTACACCACCATCAATCCCTTGCCGCCCGAATCGACCACCCCCGCCTGTTTAAGGACCGGCAGCATTTCCGGGGTCCGCTTCAGGATCGCGTCGCCCACGCTCAGCACCTTGCGCATGAGTTCCAGCATGTCGGTCGTCTTTTCACGTTCCAATTCCTCCGCGATGACCCGCGCGACGGTGAGTATCGTGCCCTCCTTGGGCTTCATGACAGCCTTGTAGGCGGTGTCCGCGCCGCTTCGCAGCGCGCGAACAAAGGCCTGCGCGTTCATCTCCTCCACGCCTTCCAGGGCGCGGGCGATGCCCCTGAGAATCTGGCTTAGTATGACGCCGGAGTTGCCGCGGGCACCCTTCAGCGCACCCTTGGCCACGGTGGAGGCCACATCCGACACGGTGGGGAAAGTGCGGCTGGCCAGCTCCTTCACGGCGGTGGCCATGGTCTGGGTCATGTTGGTGCCGGTATCCCCGTCGGGAACGGGAAACACGTTGAGCGCGTCAATGCTCTCGCGGTTTTTCGTCAGGAGCGCCGCGCCGGACAAAAACATGTCCTTGAGCATCATCCCGTCGATCGATTGAATCGGCAAAAGAATTCCCTCCCAGCCCCTGCGGATTTGCGTCAGACCCGGATGTCCTCCACGGACACGTTGATGCGGTTGACGGTGATGCCGGTCAGGTGCTCGATTTTGTATTTTACGGTCTCGATGATGGTTTCGGCGACGGCGCTGATCGAAATGCCATATTCCACGATGATGAACAGATCGACGTCCACGCTTTCGGCAGCAGGACGGATCCTGACGCCGCGGCCGAGGTTTTCGCGGCCCAGCATTTGTACAAAGCCGTCCGTGGTGCGCTTCGCGGCCATGCCGACGATGCCATAGCACTCAAGCGCCGAGAACCCGGCGACCTTGAGCAGCACCTCTTCGTTCACCGTGACCGTGCCAAGATCGGTTTTGAACTTGCAATCCATAGCTGTTCCTCCATTTGGAGGGCAATCGCCCTGCATCCATTAGTATACAGTTTTTTTTGAGGGCATGCAAGCATCGGCGTTCGTTTTTACATCGAAGCCCCGCATTCGTCAACTTTTACACGTTAAGGGCTTGCATTTAGCTTGAACGAATGGTATAATACTGCTGTTTTGATGTCAATTGACGCCTGAAGGAGGTGTAGCAGATGGGCAAATTTTGCGAGGTGTGCCAGAAGGGCGTTTCCTCCGGTAACAACGTCAGCCATTCCAACAAGAAGACGCGCAGGACTTGGGCTCCCAACACGCAGCGCGTGCGGGTGGTCGTCGGCGGCGCGCCCAAGCGGATGAGCGTTTGCACCCGTTGCCTGCGCAGCGGCAAGGTGGAGCGCGC
>JAEZTD010000185.1 GCA_023443705.1 Bacillota bacterium
ATAAAGGTAAAGGTATGGCGGCTTTGCCATTTGGAAAAGCCGCCTTCCCTTTCCCTTTTTCCGTAAGCTCCCGGGCCGCCATCCACTGGAGGGCGTCGGGTTTACCTTCAAACAAGCGGATGCGCCGCTTGCGCTTGGGACTACTGTATGCCGCGGTTCGCAGCCGCCTCGTACATGGCGATCAGGTTTTCTGGCGGCACATTTGCCACCACGTTGTGGATTGGGTTGAATACATAGCCGCCGCCCTGGTTCAGGATCCCGATGCGCTCGCGAACCTCCCGCCGCACTTCGCCGGGTGTGCCGAAGGGCAGCGTCCTTTGTGTGTCCACGCCGCCGCCCCAGAAAGTGAGCCTGTCGCCGAACTCCGCCTTGATCTTTACCGGGTCCATGCCGTCGGCCGAAAGCTGCAAGGGGTTTACGATGTCCACGCCCATTTCGACAAAGTCCTGCATTAGCGGAAAGACCGCGCCGCAGGAGTGGTAGAAGGTCTTCCACCCGGTGTTCTGGTGTACCCAGTCGTTGATCTTTTTGTAGTGGGGCTTGTAGAGCCTTCGGAAGACATCGGGGCCGATGAAGGTGGCGTGCTGCGTGCCGAAATCGGTGCCGGAAATCCAAACCACCTGAATGCGCTCACCCACCGCCTGGCGGTAGATCTCCAGGTTTTTGAGCATCATTTCGGTCTGAAGGGCAAACACCTCGTCCACATAGTCGGGGAACAGAAGGTGCGCGGCCAGCCAGTCGTCCATCCTGCGGATGCCGCGGGGTTTCTTTACGTGCGGCCCGGGCAGGCAGGCCACATCGCCAAGGCCGGCGCCGCCCAACAGGCCGACGACGGCGTATTCGGTTTCCTCATAGAGTCTGCGGCTCTCCGCTTCCCAGTACCGGGCGTCCTCTTCAGAGGCGACGGAAAAATCGCCTTTGAAGTCCTCCCTCGGGGTGAGATCTTCCTCCTCGGCATCGTCCATATCGAAGGGTTCGGCATGATCCACCGAATCGAAGAACGAGCCGCCCGCGGGCATCACGGCGCTGTACCTTGCGCTCCGGTCGCCCTCGGGGTAAACCCAGGTGCGGCCTTCTGCGTCCACGTCGTATTCAAACGCGCCGCCCATCAGTACCGGCGTACCGTCGCTCATCGTCCAGGGCTTCCAGTTTTCGTTCCGGTAGCCGTAGAAATTGCCCCGGCTCCACAGGCCGACCACGTCGCTCCCGATGAGTTTCAAAAGGTCTTCGCCGGGGTCCCCCAGCATCTGCGCAGGCTCGACGATGCGGATGGGATGCGCCGGGAGCCCCAGCGCCGTCCGCAGCCGGTAGAGCGTGGAGGCGTTCATGCCGGTTTGGGCGGTCGCGCCCAGGTCGACCGGGCAGCGGTCCGGCGCCCGGTGGTTGATGGCGGCGATCACGCGTTCTCTGGAATTCATCTAAGGGCCTCCTCGTAAAACGCCTGAATGTTTTCAAGGCTCGTATCCGACTGGATGTGGTGCGCGGGGGAGAGGATGTAGCCGCCGCCCTCGCCGAGGGTGGCTTTGGCCGCGCGGACGGCGGTTTTGATTTCGGCGGGCGTTCCGAAGGGCAGCAGCTGCTGAACGTCGATCGCACCGAAGAGCGTCAGCCTCTTGCCGTAGCGCTGCTTGATCGCCTCGGGATTCATCGACAGCGGTTGGACGGGGTTCAAAACGTCGAGGCCGATCTCGATCATGTCGTCCAGAATCTCTTCGCAGTTGCCGCAGGAATGATACGCCAGCGTGATGTCCGGTCGCTTCTTGCGGAATTCTGCGAAAATCTCGGCGTACCGCGGCTTCAGGAGCCTTCGCCATAGATCCAGCGAGAACATCATGCCCCGCTGGGTGGCCACGTCGTCGCCCAGCCACACCATGTCCACGCCCGAATCGATCAGGTTGAGGCCCGCGCGCAGCGGGAACTGCATCACCTTGTCAAAAAGCGCGGCGGCGTAGTCCTCGTCCGCGAGCATGTCGCACAGCGTGTCCTCCAACCCGTGCAGGTACCACGCGGTTTCAAAGATCGAGCATTGGCACGAACCGATGATGAACTTCTCCCGCCCGTACCGCTTGATCGCGCGCCTGACCGGCGCGTACCATTTGTCGTCGTCCGGGTCCGGCAGGCGGTAGGCGGCGAGCTTTTCACCGTCCGGATCGTCGCGGAGCGCGCCGCCGATGATTTCGGTGTATGCGCCGGCAAAGTTCTTGACGTTCCGGAACGTGACGCCGAAGGGGCAGGTGTAGACCGGATCCTCCGTCAGGTGGTAGCTCAGCTCGATGCCCACGGTGGTCTTGATTAAGTCATTCCCCATCACATAGCCCAAATCCTCCTCCGGGCGGCCGTAGACCGAACGCAGGAGTTTTGCGATCTCCGGGGTATAGGAGGCGCTGACCGGCGGCCGGTCGGGCTGCTCGTGGGCGATGGCCATCAGCGCGCGCTCTCTGGAATTCATGGAATTCCCTCCTTGAAAAAGAAGGGCGGCGCGTGCCGCCCTTCTCGTGGGTAATGGAAATCAGTTCGCCGCGGCGCCCATGATCTCGACGTAGGTGGAGGCGTCAACCATCGTAGCGCTGAAGGGGTATACGCCGAACGCGGCGCCGTCCTTCTTGTACTCGTCGTAGGGGACGGTACCCTTCTCGATCCAGTCCATGGCGGCGTTGGCGGCGATGGTGCCGTCCAGCACCGGATCAATGTAGGCGGTCGCCTTGAAGCAGGAGAATTCCTTCTTGAACTCGTCCTTGGCCAGATAGCCGCCCACGCCGATCACGATCGCGGCCTTGTCCTTACCGGCCTGCTCCAGCGCGCGGGTCGCGCCCTGGGCGCCTTCGTCGTTGGGGGCGGTCACAAGCCAGGTTTCGATGTCCGGGTTGGCG
>JAEZTD010000071.1 GCA_023443705.1 Bacillota bacterium
ACGATCACGCCAGAGGACGGGGTACTCACCCCCGACGATTTTGACAGCATGATCGGCCGCGTGACCCAGGTGTACCTGATGGACGGGGCCACCGGAAAACTGCGCGCCGTCAGCCGCGCGGTGGAGCGCAGCGCGGCGCTTTCGCCCAGGGTGCTGGTGGAGCAGGTGCTCGCGGGCCCCTTGCCCCACGAGACGGGCGTTCTGCCCGTCTCGCCCCAGGACGTCGGCAAGGCCGACATCGAGGGCGTGCGCATTGAGGAAGGCATTGCGCTGGTCAACCTGTCCGGCAACTTCTACCGCAGCTGCCAGAGGCTGGGCGAGGAGGCCGAGCGAAACCTGGTCTACGCGCTGGTCAACACGCTTTGCGCGCTGTCCCCGGTGGACAAGGTTCGCTTCTTCATCGACGGGCAGACGGTGGACGCGCTGGTCACCTCCATATGCCTGCGCAGCGCGCTTCTACCCAACCCGGGAATCGTTGTGAAATGAGGCCATCGAAAACCCCTTCGGTTTTTGCGGGTGCAAAGGGGAAATCCTGCGTACGCCAAAATCCTGACGGATTTCCGGGCGGCGCACCGACCCGAGGAATCAAAAGCGCCCCCAGGTTGCGCAATGGGGGCGCTATCCCGTGCCCGGCGTACACGCCGCCGGGCACGATTGAAACCCTACGAGGACTTGATGGTCTGGGCGCATTCTGAAGCGCCTTACGCTTTCCGCATAACGGCTTCCGCCACCTGATTGCAGGCGGCGGAAGCCGTTTGCATGGGCGGACTTTGAAAATCCGCAAAGCGCTACAGCGTCACCTCTGCGTTGTAGCGGAGCATCCACCGGTTCACCGTCAGAAGGTACGCCAGCATCTGGGGCCCGGCCATTAGTTGCCCGAACCAGGGGGTTTCGTCGGGCGACAGCGGGCCCGACGCGATCTCCCGGACGGCGTCGGCGCTGACGACCTCCAGGATGGGCGAGGACGCGTCATCCAGCATGGCAAGCGCCGCCCCCCGCACCAGATGGGTATAGCGCGGGTGGCAGGTCTTCGGGAAGGGGCTCTTGCGGCGCATGAGAAGACCCTCCGGCAAAAGATCCCGCATCGCCTCACGCAAAAGGCCCTTCTCGACGCCACCCGTGTTTTTCATGCGCCAGGGCACGTTGTACACGTACTGCACCAGCCGGTCGTCGGCGTAGGGGGTGAGAACCGGGATCGGGCTCATGCGGGTGGCGCGCTCCTGAAGGTTCGGCATGAACCACTGAAAGCACAGGGCTTGAAGCTGGCGAAGGCGCGCTTCCTCCGGCGCGTCCCCAGTCAGCCGGGGCAGCGCCGCCACCGCTTCGTGATAGCGTGCCGAGGCGTACTCCGCGAGGCGCAGTTTGTCCCGAACCTTCGGTTTCAGTACGCGCTCCCGCAGCTCGATGGAGCCCGACCAGGGGAAGCCGTCCCGCGCGATGAGTTCCGGCCTTTGAAACCAGGGGTAGCCGCCGAACACCTCGTCGCCGCACTCACCGGAGACCGCCGCGGGATGTTCGTGCGCGATATGCCGGGCGAAGAGCATCAGCGCCGAATCGATGTCCGCCATGCCGGGGAAGCCCCGAAGCGCCATCGCCTCGTCCAGCGAAGCCACGAGATCCTCCTGCTTCAATGTGACGGCGTGGTGATTGGTTTCGAGGTGTTCGGACGCCAGCAAAACATAGGGCGCGTCGCGCTCCGGCTGAAACGGTACGGGCGCGTAATAGCGCTCGTTTTCCTCGTAATCAACCGAGTAGCTGTCCACCGGCCGGTTCATGGCGCGGGCCATGAGCGCCGTCAGCACCGTCGAGTCCAGCCCGCCGGAAAGCATGGACGCGGGCCGAAGCGGCAGGATGTCCGCCACCGCCTGCTCACACAGGTAGCGCACGGTTTCGATCGTGCGTGGAAGATCGTCCTCATGGGGCAGCGGTTCCAACGCGAAATAGCGCCGCACCTTGTGGCCGTGGCTGACGGCAATCAACGTCGAACCCGGCGGAAGCGAGAAGATGTCCCGGAAGGGCGTCCGGCCGGGCGTGCGCGCGGGGCCGACGCCGAACAGCTCACACAGGCCGTCGCGGTCGACGGCTCTGCTCGCTAGCGGCGCGTCCAGGAGCTTTGCGGGATGATCGGAGAAGGCCATCGAGCCGCCCCGGTATGCGTAGAAGACCGGCATTTCGCCCATCCTGTCCCTGGACAGGATGAGCCGCCCAGCATCCTGATCGATCACCACGGACGACACGGGCCCGCCCAGCCGCGCGGGGTATTCGTCGCCCCACAGCCGGTAAGCCGCGAGAACCAGCGCGGAGAGGCTGCCGTCCACGGGCTTGATGCCGCCCGAACCGAGCGCCGCCCGAAGTGCCGGGCCGTTTCGAAGGCGGCCTTGCGCCGAGGCAATGGCCCCGCCGTCCGAGGCGCAGTCCGCCGCGGACAGCGCGTGACGGCCGATGATGTAATAGGGCGCTTCCCGGCCGGGCAGCATGGCGCGCGGGTCGCGTGCGTAGAATAAGCCCATGAATTGCATAGCATCATCTCCTAGCGATATATCCTATGCGGGCGGCGCGCCCAAGGTGCTTGTCACGGCAGCGAAAATGATGGTATACTTACATTTAATGAGAAGTACGAAGGGGTGGCGGTTGTGAGGCTGACGGTTTTTGGCGTAAACGGGCCCTATCCGGCGCCGGGTGGGGCGCTGTCCGGGTATCTCGTCTCTTCGGACGACGGAGAGACCAACCTGCTCCTTGACTGCGGCAGCGGCGTGCTTGCGCGGGTGGCTGAGCGGCCGGGGCTAGAAGCGCTCACGGCGGTAATCTTGAGCCATTTGCACTTTGACCATATGTCCGACATGCTGCCGATGCGCTATGCGCTGGAATTTGCCGGGCGGAACCTGCCGGTCTATGCGCCTAAAACCCCAGAGCAGCAGGCCGCGCTCCTGGCCGGGGGGCGGTTTGACCTGTTCCCGATCGCGGACACCGCCATCGGCCCCTTCCGCGTCGCCTTCCTGCCCGCTCGGCACCCGGTGGAGGCCTATTCCATCGCCATCACCGAAGGAGAGAAGAAGTTCGTCTACACGGGCGACACAAACACGAACCCGGCGCTTTCGCTGTTTGCCGACGGCGCGGACCTGCTTTTGGCGGACGCCGGGCTCCTCGAGTCCGACTGGAGCGAGCGGGCGCCCCATCTGTCGGCCAGAAAGTGCGGCGAGCTGGCGCTTGAGGCGCGGGTCAAAGCGCTGGCGCTGACCCATCTTTCGCCCCGCTACGATCCGCAGACGGTGCTCGAGGAAGGCCGGTCGGCTTACCCCACCGCGGTGCTGGCGCAGCCGGGCGCGACCTGGACCATCTAGCGATGCTTTCGCGGCTAGGGCGCCGCCCGTTGGTGGTTGCCGCGCTGTGCTGTTTGGCCGGCTCGGCGGCGGGGAGCGCGGCACCGGTCCCGGCGGCGGTCTGGGGCGCGGGCGCGGTCCTCATGGCGCTTGTCGTCTATTGGAAGCGCGGCATGGCGCTCTTTGCCGCGCTCGTCATGTTGTTCGCGATGGAAACTTCTGCGCTGATGCGGCGGCCGATGCCCGCCGCGGAGGAGGGCGTCTGGCTCTCCGGCGAGGTATGCCTGACCCCCGTCGCCAGCGAAGCGCGGACGGTTCTGACGCTCTCCGGCGCGACGATTCAGGGCGAGGCGCTGGACTGGAATGTGCGCGTTTACGCCTATGAGGCGGTGGCCGCGGGTCTGGGCGACCGGGTCACCATGACGGTCGATACCTGGCATCCTTCGGGACGCGTCAACCCCTACGGCTTTGATTTTGACGCCTGGTGCAGGAGAAACGGCGTCCTGTGCGCGACGATGAAGTCGGGCACCGCCCGTGTGACGCCCGGCGTTTTCTCGGCCCGGTCGCTGCTCCGGTTCACCCGCGCGCGCCTGGCGGAGGCTGTGGACGAAGCGTTTCCCGCCCGTCAGGCCCCGCTCGTCCGCGCGCTGATCCTGGGCGACCGGAGCGACCTGCCCGAAGAGATGTCGGACGACTTTCGGGGCGCGGGGCTCGCCCACATCCTGTCGGTCAGCGGCCTGCACGTCACCTGCCTCGCGCTGGCGCTCGATCGCCTCTTGCGCAAATTTCTCTCCCGGCGGGCCGTGTTCTTCGCGCTGGCGCCGCTCCTCGTACTCTACGCGGCGGTGGTGGGGTTCTCCGGCCCCATCGTGCGCGCGGTGCTGATGTACTTGGGGCTTCGGCTTGCGCCGCTGACGGGCAGGCCCGGTGATTCGCTGAGCGGCCTCGCGGCGGCGCTCGTTCTGATGCTGGCGGTCAACCCGCTGGCGGCGGGCGACGCGGGCTTCATCCTGTCGTTTTCGGCGATGGCCGGGCTGATCCTTCTCAGCCGCCCGCTGGAGCGGATTCTGCGCGTTTCGGCCATGCCACGAATCTTGAAGCCCTTTCCGCAGGCCTTCTGTGCCAGCCTCGCGGCGTCGCTGGCGATCCTGCCGGCGTCGGCCAACCTCTTCGGCACGGCGCAGCCCTACGGCCCGCTCGTCAACGTCGTGGCGGTGCCGCTTGCGGGCATCGCGCTGCCGCTCTCTTTTCTCGCGGTGCCGGTTCAGTTGCTCTGGCCCGCGATGGGGGCGCTGGCGGCGCGGCCCGCGTCGTGGCTGCTGGACGTGCTGACGCGCATCGC
Source organism: Bacillota bacterium (assembly GCA_023443705.1). Classification (GTDB taxonomy): domain Bacteria; phylum Bacillota; class Clostridia; order Christensenellales; family Aristaeellaceae; genus JAEZHK01. Next base: position 4,663 of record JAEZTD010000071.1, read on the forward strand.
GTCCCTTGCCGCGAACCTGCCCCGCGCGACGGTGCCGGTGGGGTACGTCGCCCTGCCGCTTTTAATTGCCTGGGGTTTTGGCGTCTACGCGCTGTCCGACCACGCGGGCGCGGCGAGGCGGCAAAAGCTGGCCGCGCTCGCGATTTTTCCGGCGGCGCTCATCCTGTCGGCGGCGGTGAACGCGCTGAACATCCCGAAAGGGTTTGCCTTCGATTTCCTGTCCGTCGGGAACGCCGACGCTTCGGTGATCTATGCCGAGGGGCAGGCGTACCTCGTCGACGCGGCGGAGACGGGCGGAACCGCTGCCCAGTACCTGGCGCAGACCGGCGCGCCG
>JAEZTD010000129.1 GCA_023443705.1 Bacillota bacterium
ACCTGTATGTGAAGATGATCGAAGATGCCGTGCGCGAGCTCAGGGGCGACCAATCGCTGGGCGACATCCAGACCAAGGTCGAGCTCAAGGTGGACGCATACCTCCCCGGCGAATACGTGCGAAGCGACGTTACCCGCGTCGAGATCTACAAAAAGATCGCCTCTGTGGGCAGCCGCGCCGCACGGGAGGATCTGATTGAGGAACTGATCGACCGCTTCGGCGACCCGGCGCGGCCAGTGATGAACCTGATCGAAATCGCGCATCTCAAGAATCTGTGCCAGCGCATGGGCATCGACCTTGTTTCCGGACGCGCGGGCGCCTTGATCATGCGCTTTTCGCCGGCGGCGGACGTGGACGTGATGCGGCTGGTCGAGGCGCTCAAACCCTTTGAAAAGCTCGTTCGGCTGCAGGCGGGCAGGGAGTCCGCGCTCGTCTATCAGGACGGGAAGAAAGCCGTCGAGGACCAGCTCTCCGGCGCGGTTCAGATGATGGAGAAAGTCGTGCAGAAGATGTCGCCCGCGGTCATTGCGCCTCGGGACGAAGGAGATACCAAATGATTATTCGAGGCAACGGCCAGAGGCTTCAGGAGATTCTGACGCGGCAGGGTTATTCCGTGGACGCGCCCTGCGGCGGCAAGGGCATCTGCGGTAAATGCCGCGTGCAGGTGCGGGGCGATCTCGGCCCGCTGACGGAAAAAGAAATGGACCTTCTGACGCAGGAAGAGATCTCTGTGGGCTGGCGGCTCGCCTGCATGTGCCGCGTGTACGGCGAGGTGTCACTGGAGGTCGTCAGCGGCACCGGTGCGCGCATCCTGACCGAGGGCGGCGCGGACTTTGTCGAGGGCGCGGAAGGACTGGGCGTGGCGGTGGACGTGGGCACCACGACCATCGCCGCCTACCTCGTCCGGGATGGATTGACCATCGACTGCGAGGCCGCCCTGAACCCGCAGCGCTCGATCGGTGCGGACGTCATCACTCGGGTGGACTATGCGATCAACCATGAAGACGGGCTTAGGTTTCAATCCACCCAAGTGCGGCGAAAGATCGACGAAATGATCCGGGCCATGGCCCTTCGGCAGGGCGTTGCCCCCGCGGAGCTTCGCCTCGTCACGCTGGTGGGGAACCCCATCATGACCCACATCCTGTCGGGCATCGACCCCAGAACCATCGCCGTCGCGCCCTATAACCCCGCTTATCACGAGGCGTTTTACGCCCGAGGGCTGATCGCGTGCGCGCCTCAGGCCGAGAACTTCGTGGGCGGCTGCGTCGCCGGGTACGTGGGTTCGGACACCATCGCCGCGGTTATGGCGGCGGAAATGGATCGAACGGACGGGATTTCGCTGCTTCTGGACATCGGCACCAACGGCGAAATCGCGCTGGGCGGCCGCGAAAGGATGCTGTGCTGCGCGGCCGCTGCAGGCCCAGCCTTTGAAGGCGCGCACATCAAGTACGGCTCCCGCGCGGTGGACGGCGCCATCGACCGGGTCTGGGTGGAGGATGGGCAAGTTAATTGCCACGTGATCGGCGAAGGCCCGGCGAAGAGCATCTGCGGCAGCGGCCTTGTGGACGCGGTGGCTGCGCTTTTGGAGCTGGAGTTCATCGATGAAACGGGCCGCATGGAGGAGCCGGAGATCGAGCTTCGGGACGGCGTCACCATCACTCAAAAGGACATCCGGGAGGTGCAGCTGGCCAAGAGCGCCATTTCTGCCGGCATCGAGACATTGATGAACGAGATGGGCGTGAAGGAAGCGGACATCGACCGGCTCTACCTCGCCGGCGGGTTTGGAAATTATATCGACAAGCGCAGCGCCTGCCTGATCGGCCTTCTGCCGCAGGGGCTGGAGGATCGCGTGATGTCCGTCGGCAACGCGGCCGGCGCGGGTGCGCGGCTGATGCTCTCCGGCGGGGCGCGCGCCGAAGCCCTTCGAAAGCACATGGCGTACATCGAACTCTCCGGCCGGAAGGGCTTTCAGGATCTCTTCGCCGAGAGGATGCTCTTTTAGTGGCCCTCCCGGGGAGACATGCTCATTAGCACCGGGTGGCGTGGGTCGCGCGGCATGCGGGCGACAAGATTTCTCAAAACCGCAGTAAGATCCTCGTAGGCGAAGATGAGGTATCCGCGCTCCAGGCGTTTGCGCGTCGGAAACGCTTAGCACAACAGCAAAAGGCCACTTTCCGGTTGTCCCGGAGAGTGGCTTTTTGAACGGGAGCTGCAAGCAAGAAGAGGATTTGTCGATGCCCTGCTTCGGACCTGTGCGGTTGACACGCGCGCGGCCGGATGATATATTTGTGGCAAATGATTGCGTCACAGGAGGGGTATCATTATGAAAGCCCTTTTCATCGGCGGAACCGGCACCATCAGTGGCGCCATCTCAAGGCTCGCCATCGCCCGCGGCTGGGAACTGTACCTGCTCAACCGCGGAAGCCGCCCGCTCCCGGAGGGCGCACGGCAGATTCAGGCCGACATCACCGACGAATACGATGTCCGCGCGAAGCTCTCCGGCATGTACTTTGACGTGGTGGCCGACTTCATCGCCTTCGCGCCCGATCAGGTGGAGAGGGACTTCCGGCTTTTTGAAGGCAAGGCAGGCCAGTACATCTTCATCAGTTCCGCGTCCGCCTACCACAAGCCGCCGGTAAGCCCGTTCATTACCGAGAGTACGCCGCTACACAACCCCTGGTGGCAGTATTCCCGGAGTAAAATCGCCTGCGAGGAACTGCTCACCGCGCTCTACCGGGAGAGGAGCTTCCCCGCGACCATCGTTCGCCCGAGCCATACCTATTGCGAGCGGTCAATTCCCGTGGCGCTGCACGGCGCAAAGGGCTCCTATCAGGTGATCGACCGCCTGAAAAAGGGCAAGAAGGTGATCGTGCAGGGCGACGGAACCACCCTCTGGACGCTAACCTGGTCCGGGGACTTCGCCGAGGCGTTTCTCGGGCTGATGGGGAACGTCCACGCCATCGGAGAGGCATACCAGATCACCTCCGACGAGGCGCTCACCTGGGACCAGATCCACTTGACCGTCGCCGCGGCGCTGGGGGTTACGGCAAACCTCGTACACATTCCCTCTGACGTGCTGGGCGCCAAGAACCCCGATTGGGCGGGTGCGTTGACCGGCGACAAGGCCAACTGCGCGCTGTTCGAGAACGGGAAGATCAAGCGGGCCGTGCCCGGCTTTCATGCGGCCACGCGGTTTGATCAGGGCGCGCGCATCGCGCTAGAGTACATCGGTCGCCATCCGGAATGTCAGACGCCGGACCCGGAATTCGACGCCTGGTGCGACCGGATGATTGACGCCTGGGAGCGCGCGGTGGACGCGCTGCCTTCGTTTCGGTAAGAAACCATTTCCCAAAAGGTGCGTCTAACAAAAAGAGGCGTATGCCGGGTTTATTAGGGCATCTTGCATTTACCAGGCTGAAAAGCCGACAAGCTGGAGGTGTTTCCATGAGGGGCAAGCGGATTTTTGAACGCGTCGCCGCCGTCTGGCTGGCGCTGATCCTGGCGCTTGGCGCGCCCGTCATTCCGGCGTTTGCCGAATCCGGGGAAGAAATTCTGGAAGAAGCCCCCTCGGAAGAGGCGCTGGCCGAAGAATCGGCGGAAGGCGAAACGCCAGATCAGATGGCTTCAGGCTATGCCCAAGCCAACGCGGCCTCGGAAGTGTTCGCCGACGCGTCGCTTGAGCAACCCCTCGCGCTTTTGAGCGAGGGCGACGTGGTCTACCTGTCGTCGATCGACCCCGAGAGCGGCGTGGCCGCCGTGTTCGTCAACCTGAACGGGAACGCGATTTCAGGCTTTGTCGCGCCGGATGCGCTTATTCTACTTGATGCCGATCAGGCAACGCGCTATTCCGAAGAAGCGAAACAGAACGGGGACGCCGTCGCGGCGGGGGAGGATTCCGAGGTTTTCCTGCTGCCGTTGACCGTTGCGGAAGAGTCTACACCCGAGCCCACGTCGGAATCTACGCCCGAACCGACGCCGGAGCCTACGCTCGAACCTACGCCGGAGCCGGAACCGACACCGGAGGTCATCCAGCCCGCCCCACCCCAAATTCCAACGCCTGAACCAACGCCTGAACCAACACCTGAACCAACGCCTGAACCGACGCCGGAACCCACACCGGAGCAG
>JAEZTD010000142.1 GCA_023443705.1 Bacillota bacterium
CCTCCAGCGTTCGCAGGTCGATGTGGGTGGTCGCCCCCGCCTTAAGAAGGGTTTCCACGTCCTCCCGGGTCAGCTGAACCGGCGCGTCGCTGCGGAAGGTGCGTCCCCAGGCGGTGACCCCGCCCGGCACCGGGTATCCCCCCAGGTCGCGGGTGTTGTCCGTGCCGGAGAGCATAAGCCGCCGAATCACAGCGACAGGGCCGCAAGGCCCACCTTTTTGCGCACCTTGGTCATCGTTCGGGCGGCGAGGCGCGCGGCGCGCTCGGCGCCGGTCGTCATGACCTCCGAAAGATACGCCTTGTCGGAGAAGATTGCGTTGTAGCGGGCCTGGATGGGCGCGAGGGTTTCGACCACCGCCTCGGCCACCGCGTCCTTGAACGCGCCATAGCCCTTGCCTTCGAAATCCCCTTCAATGTCCTCAAAGCCCTGGCCGGTGAGGGTGGACAGGATGCTCATCAGGTTGGAAACACCGGGCTTGTTTTCCGGATCGAAGCGCACCACGCCGTCGCAGTCGGTGACCGCGCGGCGAACCTTCTTGCGGATCAAGTCGGGGGCGTCCAGCATGGCGATGTAGGTGTCCTCCGGGTCGGACTTCGACATCTTCCGCGTCGGCTCCTGCAGGCTCATCACCCTTCCGCCGACCTTCGGGATGTAGGCCTCCGGCACGGTGAATACGTTGCCGTACACGCCGTTGAAGCGCTCGGCGACGTCTCGGGTCAGCTCCAGGTGCTGCTTCTGGTCGGCGCCGATGGGCACCAGATCCGACTGGTACAAGAGGATGTCCGCCGCCATCAGCGCCGGATAGGTGAAGAGGCCGGCGTTGATGTTGTCCACATGCTTCTGGGATTTTTCCTTGAATTGGGTCATCCGGGAAAGCTCACCCATGTAGGTGTAGCAATTGAGCACCCACGCGAGCTCCGCGTGGGCGGGCACGTGGGACTGGAAGTAGATCAGGCTCTTTTTGGGGTCGAGCCCCACCGCGAGAAACAGGCTCATGACCTTCAGGCATGCCTTGCGCAGCTCCGCCGCATCCTGGCGGACAGTCAGCGCGTGCATGTCCACGATGGAATACAGGCAGTCGTACTCGTCCTCAAGGAGTTTAAAATTCCTCAGCGCACCGATGTAATTGCCCAGCGTCAGGTTGCCCGTGGGCTGGATGCCACTGAATATGACCTTGCGCTTCGCGCCTTCCTGGTTCTGCATGGGTCGGTCGCCTCCAAGTTGTCAAGTCCGTCTTTTATTCTATCATTTGGAAGTTTGCCCGTCAACCGGCGCGCCATTCCCCTTCGCCTTTTCGTCGATGATTGCCATGATCCGGTCAGCAATCAGTCGGTCGGCCCCCGCCCGCAGCGCGAAATGCGTCGCCAGCCGGTAGAGGGACTGGCTGTCGGAGGGCCAATCCGCTTTCAATTGCTCCAAAAGCTGCGCCTCCTCCAGAAACGCCTCCCGCTGGGCAGCCTGAAACTGGTCGTACCGCGCTTCATCCGGCGACGCGCCGTCCCGGGCGACCAGCCGCTTGACTGACTCGATGGGCAGCACCCGCTTGAGCGTGCACGCCATCGTCAATGATGCCAGGTGCGCCCGAGCGTATTTCTTTTTTTCCGGCCGCGGTACAAACCCGGCCTTTACGTAATTGTTGATGATGGACGGCGTAACCAGATTCTCGTCCGGCGACCCCTGAAACGGCGCGAGCTGGCGTTTTAGGTAGGTGATGACCTGATCCATGTACAGTTCGAGATCGGGCATCTCATCCCAACTCGCCCCGGAATACCCCCGAAGAAATTCAATCAGCGCGTCCAGCGACCGGTCTTGCATTGCATACGCCCCTTTCACCGGGACATCATAGCATCAGCTTTCAAAAACGTCAAGATGTCTTCACGTTTTGCACTTGACGTAATTATTATATCCCTTTATAATGGTTTTGAAAACTAGGTTTGGGAGGATGGCTTCATGCAGTACGCAGGCATTCAGGTATGGGGCGATTCGGTGCTCAAGGGCGTGGTGTACGACCCGGACCGAAGCCGCTACACGCTGCTCAAGGACAGCGCCATCGCCATGCTTTCAAAGACTTTCCGGGTTCCCTTTGAAAACCTGTCCCGGATGGGGCGGACTGCGCCGGAGGCCCTCATGGCCATGCGGCAGATGGACGCGGAGGCCTTCCGAGATAAGCTCGTAGTCATCGAATACGGCGGAAACGACTGCGACTTCAACTGGGCGGCGGTGGCCCACGCGCCGGAGGCGACCCACGCGCCCAACACGCCGGTGGCGCAGTTCACCGAGGCACTGAAGTCCATGGCGGAGCACGTCCGCGCCGCGGGCGGAACGCCGCTTCTGTGCAGCCTGCCGCCGCTGGACCCGCGCCGCTATCTGAAATGGATCGTGCGGGACGGACTGGACGAAGACAACATCCTGTCCTTTCTCGGCGTTCCAGAGCGCATCTACCGCTGGCAGGAGTACTATTCGACGCTGGTGATGAAGGTGGCCGCGGAGGTCAATTGCCGCTGGCTGCCGCTGCGCGAGGCTTTCCTCGAGGCGGTCCGGGGCGAGGACGTGCTGTGCGAGGACGGCATCCACCCAAACGACCGGGGCCACCGGCTGATCTACGAGGCGGCTGTGGCATTTGAAAAAGAATTCCCAATCGATCCGGAGGAGACAAAGCCCTGAGCTCTCTGCGCTGCGCGACAGGATTTGACAGAACTCCCACCCCCGCCTTATACTGATGCGGGGGTGTTTTGATGCTTACCATCGGCATATGCGGCGCCAGCGGCAGCGGAAAGACCACGCTGGCCAAGGCGCTGGCGGCGTCCATAGACGGAAAGAGCGTACTCATCAAGCAGGACTGCTACTACCGCGACCACAGCTACCTGCCCTTCGAGGAGCGGGCCAAGATCAATTACGACGAGCCGGACGCCTTTGAGCACGACGCGCTTCGCGAGGATCTGCGCCTTCTCAAGGCGGGCAAGGCCATCACCCGCAAGGGCTACGACTACGCGATGCACCGCCGCGCGGATTCGGATGACCTGATCGAGCCATGTGATGTCGTCATCATCGAGGGCATTCACGCATTTTACGACCCGCGCACCCGGGACATGATGGACTTCAAACTCTTCGTCCACGTTGATCCCGACATCTGCCTTCTCAGGCGCGTACAGCGGGACATTCTGGAGCGAGGCCGCGACATCAGCGGCATCGCCCAGCAGTACCTTTCGACGGTCAAGCCCATGTACGAGCGCTACATCCGAACCTACATCGAATTCGCGGATGTAATCGTGGCGGGTGGCGGCTTCAATAAGCGCATCGTCGACATCCTCGCGCTGTACATCAACAGCGGCCAACTGCCCGAGTGCGCTGTGGACGCGCCGGAAACCCATCTATAAAGGATTCATGAAACGCACCAGGCGGAGGCGTTGCCTCCGCCCGGCCCAAGGAAGCGAAAAGCCCTGCGGTTTTTCACTGCGGAGGGAGAAACCCTGCGTGCATCTGAAATCCTCACGGATTTCCGGGCGGCGCACTGCCCAAAGGTATAGATAGCGCTACCAGTGTGCTTGACTGGTGGCGCTATCCCGTTCCCGGCGCACATGCCGCCGGGAACGATTGAAATTCTATGGAGACTTTAACGGCCGGGTTTATGCACATGTTTCGTTCTTCATACTTTTGAAAGGTGCATCATCAGGTTCGACGGGATCAGTTTCGCCAGCACGCGGTAGATTTTCATCAGCGCCAGCGCGGTGTACACCGCCCGCCCCTTTTTTGCGGCGACCAGCGACTTTTCCGCCATGTAGCCAGGCTTCACCCGCGGCAGCATGTCGAAGGTCTTGCTCCTGATGTTCGCAATTTCGAGGAACTCCGTGTCCATCGGACAGGGGCAGGCAGCCAGAACCTTGATCCCCCTTTTGCGGTTTTCAAAGCGAATCGCCTTGGAGAGGCTCGAAACGTAGGCCTTTGTCGAGCAATAGACCGCCATGCGGGGCGTTGGCGTGAAAGCGGCGATGGAACTGACATTGACCATGACGCTCCCCCGCTCCATGTGCCTAAGCGAAATGTTGGCCACGGCGGTCATCGCCCGCACGTTGACGTCCACCATCGCGGTCTGGCTGCGCCAGGAACCCTCCGCAAAGTCGCCCATCCAGCCGAGCCCCGCGTTGTTGATGAGAAGCGCAATCTTTTCGCCGCGCTCCGCCAGCAGCCGCTCCAATTCGTCCAGGCCTTCCGCGCCGGACAGGTCCAGCGGGACGCAGCGGACGGTCTTCCCGGGCATCTCCGCCTTGAGCTTCTCGAGCCTGTCCAGGCGGCGGGCGATCAGCCAGTATTCCGTGATCTCCGGAAAGATCTTCATGGCGGCCAGCGCATAAGCGCGCCCCAGGCCCGATGAAGCGCCGGTAACGATCGCGATGGGCATAGACATCCCCCTTTGGTATATAAGTATCGGGGACAAAAGGCGGTCTTCTTCGCGCTAATGCGGCTGGAATCCTTCACCCAGCGCCTCGCGCACATCGGTAGCGATCATGAACGCGCAAGGGTCGATGCCGCTGACGAGCGTCCGGAGCCTGAGCGTCTCCCGCCGGTTGATCACGCACAACAGCACCGCGCGGTCCTCGCCGGTGTACATGCCGCGCCCGGCAAGGCTGGTCACGCCCCGGTCCATTTCTTCAAGCACGGCCTTTGAAATTTCGTCCGATTTCCTGGAGATGATGAAATACGCCTTGGCCATGTTGGGACCTTCCAGCACGCGGTCGAGCACCCGGGCCATAATGTAGGTGGAAATCAGCGCCATCATCGCGGCGGTGACGTCGTACACGATCCCAGCGGCCACGATGACCAGCCCGTCCACCATGAAGACGGCGGCGCTCACCTTGACCACCTTGAGTTTTTTGTGGATCAGCATGCCCAGCATGTCGCTGCCTCCCGTGGTCGCCTGTCCCAGCATGATCAGACCGAACCCCGCCCCGCCGAGCACGCCGCCGAAGACGGAAGCGAGCAGCCTGTCCTGCGTCAGCGCGCCGACGGGCATGTAGTCGATCAGCAGCGACAGCCCTACCGAGGCGACCAGCGACCGAACGCCGAACTTCAGCCCCATCGACCGCATCGAAAGCGCGAAGAGCGGTATGTTGAGGATCAGCGCCACGGTACCGACATTCCAACCAAGCAGCGTATTCAAAATCTGGCCGATGCCGGTAAACCCGCCCGGCGCGACTTCGTTCGGGATCAGGAACAGCCTGTAAGCCATCGCGCTGACGAAAAGCCCCACCAGAATCTTGCCCCAGTTCGCCATCTCCGCGCGCACACGCTTCGCCAATGGACAATCTCCCTTTCCCTGCCCGAATGTTGGCATTATAGCACATATTCTGCCAAAGCAGAAGCGGGATATGCCTCTATAACGGGCGGAGCCTTCCGGCCCCTCAGGAAAGGTGCTGGACGAAAACCTCTGAAATTCTCTGGCATCGCAGTTATTAAGGAAGCGGCCGAAGATCATTCTTCGACCGCCAGCGATACCCGGATCGCTTGATTGACCTTTTCCATCGTCTCCGGCGGCAAAATGCCGATGCGTTCCCGAAGCCTTCGCTTATCCAGCGTGCGCATCTGCTCCGCCAGCACCACCGACGGTCGGGCGAGGCCGGAACCCGAAACCAGCACATGGGTTGGAAGGCGCGCCTTGTCGATCTGGCTGGTCAGCGCCAACACGACCACGGTGGGGC
>JAEZTD010000192.1 GCA_023443705.1 Bacillota bacterium
CTCAAGCACCTCGTCCGGCGACTTTTTGAGCTTGAATTCCATGTGCACCGGCGACGTGGCGATGAATACGTGGATGCGGGGCGCCACGGCGTCCTTCAGCGCGTCCCAGGCGGCGTCGATGTCCTTCTTCGTCGCACGGGCGAGACCGGCGACGGAGGCGCGCTTCAAAACCTGCGCGATTTTCTGGACCGATTCAAAGTCACCCGGCGAGATCACCGGAAAACCCGCCTCGATCACATCCACGCCCAGCTTCTCCAGCGCGCGAGCGATTTCCAGCTTCTCGTTGAGGGACATGCTGCAGCCGGGAGCCTGTTCGCCGTCGCGCAGCGTGGTATCAAAGAATTTTATTTTCTCCTTCATGGGGGGATTCACCCTCCTACCGATAATATTCCGCCCTTGTCGGCCGATTGGGCCAGCGCGGCGTAGCGCTTCAGGTATCCGGTCAACGCACCCTTCGAGATCGGCGCGAAGCCTTCGCGCCGCTTTCGTAGCTCCTCCTCCGGCACCAATAGGCATAGTCGCCTGCCGGGGATGTCGATCTCGATCACGTCGCCTTCCCGAACCAGCGCGATCGTACCGCCGCTCGCCGCCTCGGGCGAAACATGGCCGATGGCCGCGCCACGGGTAGCGCCGGAGAACCTGCCGTCGGTGATGAGCGCCACGCTCTCACCCAGCCCCATGCCGACGATAGCGGAGGTCGGCGAGAGCATTTCCCGCATGCCGGGGCCGCCCTTCGGGCCCTCGTAGCGGATGACCACCACGTCGCCGGGGTGAATCTCGCCTGCGTAGATGGCCGCGATGGACGCTTCCTCACCATCGAACACGCGGGCGGGGCCCCTGTGGGTCAGCATCTTCGGGGAAACGGCGCTCTGCTTGACCACCGAACCCTTTTCGGCAAGGTTTCCGTAGAGCACCGCGAGGCCGCCGGTCTTCTGATAGGGGTCGTCCAGCGGACGGATGACCTCGAGGTTCTTTACGCGGACGCCCTTGAGGCTCTCCGCAAAAGTCGTCCCGGAGGCGTTCAGCGCGCTGCCGTCGATGAGCCCGGCTTTCAGAAGCTCGGCCATCACCGCGTACACGCCGCCGGCATTGTAGAGATCCTGCATGTGGTGGTGCCCCGCCGGCGCCAGGTGGCACAGGTTGGGCGTCTTCGCGCTGGCCTCGTTGATCATCCGAAGGTCAAACGCCACATCCGCCTCGGAGCAGATGGCCGCCAGGTGCAGCGCGGAATTTGTGGAGCAGCCCAGCGCCATGTCCACGGCGAGGGCGTTTTTCACGGCGGTTTCGGTCAGGATGTCGCGGGCGCGGATGTTCTTCTCAAGAAGCTCCATCACTTTTTCGCCGCTCTCTTTCGCGAAGCGGATGCGGCGGGCATACACGGCGGGGATGGTACCGTTGCCCGGCAGCGCCAGCCCCAGCGCCTCGGTCAGGCAGTTCATCGAATTCGCGGTGAACATGCCGGAGCAGGAGCCGCAACCGGGGCAGGCGGATTCCTCCACCTCCAGAAGGTCGCACTCCGAAATCGTCCCGGCCTTCAGCTGCCCCACGGCCTCGAACACGCTGTTCAGGTCCATCGGGCCGTTTTTTCCTTCCAACGAAAGCATCGGCCCGCCGGACACGAACAGGCACGGGATGTTCAGCCGCGCCGCCGCCATCAGCATACCGGGCACAATCTTGTCGCAGTTGGGAATGAACACCATCGCGTCGAAGGCGTGGGCGCGGGCCATGCATTCCACCGAGTCGGCCACCAGCTCGCGGGTGCAGAGGGAATATTTCATGCCCTCGTGCCCCATTGCGATGCCGTCGCACACGCCGATGACGTTGAACTCCAGCGGCGTTCCCCCCGCGGAAAGCACCCCGTCCTTGACCGCCCGGGCGATCTGGTTTAAGTGCGTGTGGCCCGGAACCACCTCGTTGAACGAATTGGCGATGCCGATGATGGGCCTCGCAATCTGCGCGTCGGTCAGACCGCAGGCCTTCATCAGCGACCTGTGGGGCGCGCGCTCCGCGCCGGCCTTGATCCGGTCTGAAATCATGATGTTACTCCCCTTTGCTCTTGTCGGGGTTCCAGCTCATCTTGGCGCGAAGGCTCTTTCCTGTCTCCTCGACGAGGCTCTCGCGGGCCATCCTGCGCATGGCGTTGAAGTTCGGGCGGTTCGCCTGGTTTTCGAGAATCCAGTTGCGGGCGAAGGTGCCGTCCTGAATTTCGGAGAGGACCTTCTTCATTTCCTTCTTGGTTTCATCGGTGATGATGCGCTTGCCGGTCACGTAGTCGCCGTACTCGGCAGTGTCGGAGATGGAGTAGCGCATGAACGAAAGGCCGCCCTGCACGACGAGGTCGATGATCAGCTTCATCTCGTGCACGCACTCGAAGTAGGCGCTTTCCGGCTGATAGCCCGCCTCCACCAGCGTGTCAAACCCGGCCTTCATCAGCGCCGAAACGCCGCCGCAGAGCACCGCCTGCTCGCCGAAGAGGTCGGTCTCGGTTTCTTCCTTAAAAGTGGTCTCCAGGATGCCCGCGCGCGCGCCGCCGATGCCCGCCGCGTAGGCCAGCGCGAGGCTCTTGGCATTGCCGCTGGCGTCCTGCTGGACGGCGATCAGGTCCGGCACGCCGCGGCCTTCCAGGTACTGGCTGCGAACGGTGTGGCCGGGGCCCTTGGGAGCGATCATGATGACGTCCACGTCCGAGGGCGGCACGATCTGGCCGAAGTGGATGTTGAAGCCGTGGGCGAAGGCCAGCGCCATGCCGGGGCGCAGGTTCGGGGCTATGTCCTTTTTGTAGAGGGCGGCCTGCTTTTCATCGTTGACGAGGATCATCACGAGGTCCGCCGCCTTGACGGCTTCGGCGGCTGTCGTGGCCTTGAGGCCGGCGGCTTCGGCCTTCGCGATGGACGGGGAGCCTTCATAGAGGCCCACCACCACGTCATAGCCGCTGTCGTGAAGGTTCAGCGCATGGGCGTGGCCCTGGCTTCCGTAGCCGATCACCGCAACCGTCTTGCCCTTGAGTAGTGAGGTATCGCAGTCCGCCTCGTAATACAATTTCGCCATGATTCAACACTCCTTATCCTTATTCCCGGGTGAGTATGTAATCGCTCCGGCCGATGGCCGTCATACCGGTCCGGCAGAGCTCGGTTACCCGATAGGGTGAGAGGAAGCTTAAAAACGCGTCGATCTTGGACTTTTCTCCGGTCAGTTCGACGATCATCGAATCCTGTGCCAAATCCACCACCTTGGCGCGGAACACGCCCACCGCCTCCTGGATGTGGCTGCGCTCCTCGTGGTTGGCGCTGATCTTGATGAGCATCAGCTCGCGGACGACGGTGCGCTCCGGGTCCATCACCTGAACCACCTTCACGTCGTGCAGCTTTTCCAGCTGCCGGGTGATCTGCTCCTTCAGGTAGTCGTCCCCGGTGGCGGAGATGGTGATGCGGGACAGCTTCGGGTCCTGGGTTTCGGCGACGGACAGGCTGTCAATGTTGAAGCTTCTGCGGGCGAACAGCCCCGACACGCGGGTCAGGACGCCGGGATCGTTGTTGACAAGCACCGAGAGGATGAACTTTTCCACGGCCATGACGCCCCCTTCTTTAAGTCAAGATGATGTCGTCGATGGTGCCGCCCGGCGGGATCATCGGAAGCACCCGCTCGTCCGGATCGATGATGGCGTCGATCACCACCGGGCCGTCGACCGAAAGTGCCTCTTCCAGCACGCGGTCGAGATCGGACAGTTCCGTCAGGCGGATGCCCTTCGCGCCGAAGGCCTCGGCCAGCCGCACGTAATCGGTCTTGCGGCTGAGGGTGGTGTGGGAATAGCGCCCCGCGAAGAACAGCGTCTGCCACTGGCGCACCATGCCCAGCGCGTCGTTGTTGAGCACGACGACCGTGAGTGGCAGGTTGTTTGTGACGGCGGTGGCCAGCTCGTTCATGTTCATGTGGAAGCTTCCGTCCGAGGTGAAGAGAACCGTGCGCTTTCGATTGGAGCCGATGCATGCGCCGATGGCCGCCCCGAGGCCGAAGCCCATGGTGCCGAGGCCCCCCGAAGTGATGAAGGTGCGGGGATTGCTGAATTTGTAGTACTGGGTGGCCCACATCTGGTGCTGGCCCACGTCGGTGGCGACGATGGAGCCTTCCGGGGCCTTTTCGTTGATGGCTTCCATGATGACCTGCGGATTCAGCCGGTCGTGCCCCATGTCCAGGTGGCTGTCCGGGTCGGCCTGCATTTCGCGGACGCGAGCGAGCCAGCCGTTCTCCGGGCGGCTGAGCCCGGCGTCCAGGAGCCTTCGAAGCACCTGCTTCACGTCGCCGATCAGGGACGCGAAAGCGGGGATGTTCTTGCCAATCTCCGCGGGGTCGATGTCGATGTGCAGGATCTTATGGTTTTCTGAAAATGCGCGCTGATTGCCGATGGCGCGGTCAGAGAGGCGCGTACCGATGGCGATGATGAGGTCCGCCTCGTACATGGCGCGGGAGGCGACGTACTTGCCGTGCATGCCGGTCATGCCCAGGTACAGCGGATAGCTGTGGGGAACGGCGGTCCGCCCCATCATGCTGCTGCCCACGGGCGCGTGTAGCCGCTCGGAGAGCTCCACAACCTCGGCGGATGCGCCGGAGATCACCGCGCCGCCGCCCACGTACAAAAACGGACGATGGGCCTCACGGATCAAGCGGATGGCGTTCTCAAGGTGCTCGGGGTCGATGGCCGGCAACTCCGGCGCCGGGTCGGGCACTTCCGGAGAGTATTCGAAACGGGCGAGCTGCACGTCCTTTGGGATGTCGATGAGCACCGGGCCGGGGCGGCCGCTCCTTGCGATGTGAAAGGCCTCGCGCACGGTGGCGGCCAGCTTTTTCACATCCTTGACGATGTAGTTGTGCTTGGTGATGGGCATGGTCACGCCGGTAATGTCCACTTCCTGAAAGCCGTCGCGGCCGATAGAGGTGGACGGAACGTTGCCGGTGATGGCAACGAGCGGCGTCGAGTCCAGATGGGCGGTGGCGATGCCGGTTACGAGGTTGGTCGCGCCGGGGCCGGATGTGGCAATCACCACGCCCACCTTCCCCGTGGCGCGGGCGTAGCCGTCCGCGGCGTGGGATGCGCCCTGTTCGTGGCAGGTGATGTAGTGGGTGATCCGGTCCGCGTTCTTGTACAGCTCGTCGTAGATGTTCAGGACGAATCCGCCCGGATAGCCAAACACGGTATCGACGCCCTGCTCCACCAGCGTTTCGATCAAAATCTGTGCGCCCGTCATTTGCATGAATATCCCTCCCGCTTCATTCAGTCGTTGTCCCCGGACGCCCTAGGACAACATAGCGGGGCCGCCTAAAACGCCTGCCGCCCATCCTGATGCCTCCTTCGCGGCGCGCCGTTCGCGCGCTCCGTCATTCATGGCCTGACCTGTACGAAAAAACCCCTGCCGGTGCTGTCGCACTCTGGCAGGGGTTCAAGCGTTATGCCTGTGGGCCTAATGGCCTCCCTGTTCCGCGCGTACAACAACCTGATCCCCGGCTTCGACTAGTACAAGTACGATGCCGGCGATAATAATCAGGACGTTGACGATGGCGAACAGGTTCTGCATGATTACGCTCCCGTTTGAATTTTTATCAACTATACCACCGCGTCCACCGGCTGTCAAGCGGTTTTTTTGCCTTTCGCTGGATTTTACCAAATCAGCGCGGCAGCGCGGCAAATTACGACAATGCAACCCAACCATGTGCGATATCCTGTGCCCACAGCGGTTTCGTCACCACGGATGGCAAAAAATGCACGCCCGCGTAGGGGCGTGCATTCAGACCATCAACAAAGTCTCCGCAGGATTTCAATCGTTCCCGGCGGCGTGTACGCCGGGAACGGGATAGCGCCACCGGTCAAGCACACTGGTGGCGCTATCTGTACCTTTGGTCAGTGCGCCGCACGGAAATCCGTGAGGATTTCAGGCGCACACAGCATTCCTTCCTTCGCATCGAAAAAACCATAGGGTTTTTCGATGCCTTGAAATGCACGCCCGCGAGGGGCGTGCAATGGAGCCAATCTGTAAGATCAGTCGAATACGACGACCGCGTCGCCCCGCTTGATCCTGGGCAGCACGGTTTCGACAATGCGCAGAGAATGGTTGAGGTCCTTCAGCTCGAGGTACGAGACCGACAGGTCCACACCCACCGCAAGATCCATGTTGACCGGCTCGGCGGCCACCAGAATCGCTTTGTTCGAGCCCAGAACCTGCGCACGCAGCACGTTCCCGCCCAGAAGCGAATTTACGCGCTCCAGTTCCATCCTGCCGGTTCCGGCCTGGATGCGCTCCATCTGGGTGTAGAGGTCAGGGCTGACCGCCAGCGCCATCCGGCCCCAGAAGCCCTTGCCGATGAGCGCCTCCACAGCCCTCGCCACGTCGGAAAATGGGTTTTCGTCCTTGGACCAGTCGGCGCGCTTCACGTGAACGGCGTCTTTCGCGCCGAACAGGCCGGGAAAACCGAGGGCTTCGCTGCCGAAGAAGATGAACCTGTCCTCGTTCCTTGCGGCGGCTGCGGCGGCGGCCATCGCGGCCGTCAGATCCACCGGCAGGTCGTTCTGCTCGCTGTATTCCAGGTCGCGCCAGGACAATGAAAAGTCCTGGTACAGGAGCGGAATCTCCTTGAACGCGCGTCCGGCGGTCAACACCATCGCGCTGTCGTCCGCATAGCCTTTGGCGTTTAGGTCATCCACGGGCACGCTCAGCGCGCCGGAGCCAAGCGGTCCGTACAGGCCTAGAAACCGCCTGCCGATGAGTGCCTTTTTCGCCGTTTCCATTACGGCGGAATCAATCCTTGACCAAAGCTCTTCAGAAAAGGGCGCGCTGCCCTTTGAAAGAAAATCCATGAAAATACCTCCTTACTTGTCGATCAGACTGCCGACGGTGGCGCCCGGCGCGGAGGGAGAAAGGCCAAGTTCTTCCAACATTTCACGGACTTCGTCTTCGCCGGAGGCGAAGTGCTCCGCCTCGGTGGGGTCCAGATGGCGCAGGAGGGCCATCAGTTCACCCACGTGGGCCTTTTCCTCGTCACGAATGTCGGCAATCACTTTTTTGGCTACCACGTCGTCCGTCGCCTGCACATGCGCGTCGTAGAGGAAGATTGCCTCGAGCTCACCGGCGATGTCCACTCGGATGGCCTGAATCAGTTCCTCTTTCGTCAGCTTGCGGTTTACGTTGCCCTGAAAGGGATTGGGGAAATTCGGCATATCAAATAACCTCCCAACACGATTTGGGGCTGTATGCCCCAGAATTCTATAATGCTAATATACCACAAAAACCGGCGGGAAATCAAAAGGAATTTGAAGACACCGTACCGTCCGTTGGCAATTGGAATATACAGCACAAAAAACGCCCGGCGGGCATAATGCCCCCGGGCGCAACCGCTTATGCAGGGTTCAGGACGCGGCAAACCGCTCCGCGAACGCGCGGCAGTCCGAAAGCGCGCCGTCGTCTGGGGCTTCGTTGACAATCATTCCGGACTCAAAGAGCTTCGCGCCCGCGGCGGTGACGCGCGCTTCCCATTCGCGCATCCATTCGCCGTCACCCCAGCCGTAAGAGCCGAAGAGCCCCACGGGCTTACCGGACAGCTTGCCTTCGAGGGCGGTGAAGAAGGGTTCGAATTCGCCCTCCTCCAGAACTTCCGCGCCCATGGAAGGGCAGCCCAGCAGCAGTTTATCAAATTCGGCGGCGGCTTCGGGGGTGATGTCGGCCACGTTGACCGCCTCCGCCTTCGCGCCTTCGGCCAGCGCCTTCGCCATCGCCTCCGTGTTCCCGGTGCCGCTCCAATAGATGATACCGATCTTGCCCATAGACCTTTCCTTTCTACGCCGCCCTCAGGATTTCCTGAAGCGACATGCCGCCGTCGAGAAGCTTCAGCATGCGCTCGCGGCATTGTTTGTATGCGCAAAAAAGACACTTTGCCCGCTCCACGTCGTGATACACCTTCCACAGGCCGCTGAGATGCGAGTTGGTGCCGCCGTGCTCGATGAAACCTGCTACATCCTGAACGGGATATCCCAGAAAGAGACCGATCTCGTGGGGAAACCGGCGGGAGGCCAGGAGCCTGTTCTGAAGGCAGGACAGCGCGTTTTCGCCGTAGCCGCACGAATCAAGGATCGCGCGGGCCGGTTCGGCCGCAAGGTCCCTCCGGAGTTGTTCCGGTCGGAAGAGGTAGATGAACGCGCCCGAGGGTGCGCCAAACACCCGAAGCGCCACGCCCTGCTGACCGAGCACTTCCCGCAGCCTATGAAGCCCGGATCGGAGGACGCGGTACCGTTCCCAGCGCACCGTGAACATGCTGCCCGTTTTCTCGCCCAAAATTGTCGCGGCACAGTGCCGGGCGACCAGGCATTCCAGCTCCCGCACCCGCATCACCCTTTCGTTAGTTAAAGCTAACCGTATCGTATGCCGGCAGTCCGCCGGTTGTTGTACGTGCGCCCGGGTGGACGGCCCGGGCGCGGGCAGCGGGCTTGAGTACCCCACAGCCGCAAAAGGGGCGTCCGGACGATGTGCGGCGTCCGAACCGTTTGGCGAAATCTGCGCGCCGTTCCCACCACCTCGCAGACTCGCCGTAAACCTGAGCGCCAAGGGAGGAATCTCTGCGCTCTGGTTGGTTAGTCTTTCCTAACCGCAGGGATAGTCTAGCAAAGAAGTCGGGATTTGTCAACGGGGAGAATTGTTAATTAAAGGCGTAAACGCCTGCATCCGCGCACAAAGTGCGGGCTGCCTCGCGTTCACGCCGGCCATTCTACCTTGCTAACAGGAGAGCTTCGCCCTGCCGCGCACTTCTTTCAAATAGTTATAAATTGTAAAGTTGGACACGCCCAAACACTCCGCCACGTATTCGACGGCGTTTTTGACCGCGAAGATGCCCTTCTGCTCGAGCCGGGCGACGATGCCCAGCTTATCCTCCTTCTGCATGTAGGCCACGGGCTTCTGGAACAGCGAAACCTCGGTATCAACCACGGATTCCATGACCTCGCTGATGTCCTGGGCAAAAGTCTCCTTGGGTGCCTCGTCGGCGGGCGCGCCGAACGATGTAACCTCTTCCAGCAGGTTCCTGGCGACGACATAGTCGGTCAGGTCCTGATTGAAGCACAGCGAGCCGATGATCTTCCCCTCGTCGTCGCGAATGAAGATCGTGGAGGAGCGCAGCACCCGCCCGTCCGGTAGCATGTTTTTATAGTTGATGCTGTTCGCGGCGCAATCCCCGCCCTCCCGCATCAGCTTGAGCAGGTAATCCGTCGCCGGACCGCCGATTTTTCTGTGGGTTACGTCGCCTTCCAGCATGACGATGGAGCTTTCCACATGGCTGAGGTCGTGGAGGATGACCTCGTACCTCGGGCCAAGCATTTGCCTGAGGGAGGGAATGACCTGCGCGACCGCCTCTAGATTGGGGTGCATGGGGATACCCCGCTTTCCTTGTGTATTGACGCGCCCGAAGCCGGCCCGATCCGGGTATGTTGCCATGGCGCGCCCAGCGGGCGCCGTTCGCCTGTCAGACGCCGCCGCAATCTCGTTTACAGTTACAGGTATTGTAACCTCAACCGGCCCTCGCGTCAAGTTCCGGACATTATTCGCAACCTCGCCGGCCATGGGCTTGCATTCGCCGCGCGTTTCGGGTATGATGGTTTTCGCCACAGAAGAACAGCCGTATAAAGGGTAGTGAGGTCCTATGAGAAAAGAAAAAAAACCGCCCGCGTACATGCAGGTCGCCCGCGATATCGCGGGGCGCATCGCGTCGGGCGAGATTCGGGAGGGCGAGCGGTTTTCCGGGCGCTCGCTGATGAGCTCCCAGTACAACGTGTCCCCTGAAACCATCCGGCGGGCGCTGGGCCTTCTGGCGGAGATGGACGTGGTGTCCATGCGCCAGAACGTGGGTGCGGAAGTCAAATCCCGCGAGCGCGCCGCGCTGTACGTGGATCAGTACGGCGAAGCCGTCGGCATACGACTCTTACGAGAGGAACTGTCCCGGCTGATGGCGGAGCGCAAGCAGCTGGACGAGCGCATCGAAGAGACGGTGCGAAAGCTCGCCGACATGGCTGAGCGCTTTCGCTCGAGCGGCGACATGCAGACCTACGAATTCACCGTGCCGGAAGGCGCGCGCATCACGGGGCTTTCGATCGCACAGTCGGCCTTCCGTACCGCCACCGGCGCGACCATTCTGGCCATCCGCCGGGGCGCGGCGGTCGTCCTCTCCCCCGGCCCGGACGAGAAGCTTGCCTCCGGCGACGTGCTCGTGGTCGTCTGCGGTGTCATGCTGGTGCCGCTGGTGTCGGATTTCATCAGCCGGACGGCGTAACCCCTTCCAAAATGACACACCTCCCAATGACGGGAGGCAAGGCATCGAAAAACCCTGCGGTTTTTGTAAGTGCAAAGGAAGAAATCCTGCGTGCGCCTGAGATCCTCACGAATTTCCGGGCGGCGCGCTGACCAAAGGTACAGATAGCGCCACCAATATGCGCACTGGTGGCGCCATCCCGTTCACGGCGTACACGCCGCCGGGAACGATTGAAACCCTACCGAAACTTTGCTGATGGTCTGGCCTCCCAATCGCGGGAGGTGTTTTTTGCGCGCATTTTTCGCTCGGGTTGACATAATAACAACTTTATTGTAGTATATAAGTTGTCAGATGGTTTATCCGCTGAACACCATACGCCGAAAGGAGCGCATTGCATGAA
>JAEZTD010000247.1 GCA_023443705.1 Bacillota bacterium
GGTATAGATAACGCCACCAATATGCGTACTGTTGGCGCTATCCCGTTCCCGGCGTACACGCCGCCGGGAACGATTGAAACCCCTACGGAGACTTTGTTGATGGTCTGAGACCCTCCCCGGTGTATACACCGGGGAGGGTGGGGGTTTATCAGGATCAGCAACGAGACCAGCAGCAGTCCTCGCAGACCGTGACCCAACAACACCTGCAAGGATCCCAGACGACACAGCATCGGCGCCTGTCGTGGCATCTGTTCCAGTCGTGGCATCTGTTCCAGTCGTGGCATCTGTTCCATTTATCCGATTTGTCACAACAGTCGTCGTCCCACCAGTTTGACCGGCAGTGGTGCGAATGCTTCGAACAGCAGGAATCCATAGTTTTCACCCCCTTTTCAAGGCACTCGATGATGGCTTCACTGACAGAGTATGCAGCCGTGCAATTTCGGGTTCTTTCGCGCCTTTTCACCGAACATGTTTTCACGCCTTCGGGGGCCGCATGGCTTCGAAAGAATAAAAGCGCCCCGCGAACCTGTGCGGTTCGCGGGGCGTGACCTCCGGCGCGGGCGCGCCGCAAGGTTTTATTCGGCCTTGGCGGAGAGGGTGACCTCGATGTTGCCGCGGGTGGCGCTGGAATAGGGGCAGACCTCATGCGCCTCGGCCACCAGCCGCTCAGCGGCATCCTGCTCGACGCCCTGAAACACCACGTGGATGGACGCCTCCAGCTGGAACTTGCCCGCGTCGTTTGTGCCGATGCCCACGGTGACATGCACCTCGGGCGCGGGCAGGTTCAGCTTGCGCTCGCGAAGCACATGCTGCAGCGCGCTGCCAAAGCAGGAGGCATAGCCCGCCGCGAAAAGCTGCTCTGGGTTGAATCCAACCTCTTTCGCGCCGCCCAGCTCCTTGGGCAGCGCCATCTCAAACCGGATCGGGGTCTTCTCTATGTAGGCCTGGCCGTCCCGCCCTCCGACGGATACCGCGCTGGTCCTGTACAAAGTCTTCATCCTATGTCATCTCCATTCTGTTGGGGTTCTTTCATCAATATATATGTCCCGGGGCCGCGCGAATGAAACCGGGCGCGGCTCCCTCTTGCCGGAAAAATGGTGCTGTGATACAATGAGCGCAAAACGTTTCGGAGGGCGCCCATGGAGATACGGCCAATGACCGCCCGGGACTACGACCGGGTGTACGCGCTGTGGCTTTCCACCCCCGGCATGGGGCTCAACACCACGGACGATTCCCGCGAAGGCATTGAAAAATACCTGCTGCGAAACCCCGCCTCCTGCTTTGTGGCGGAGGAGGGCGCGGAGATCGTGGGCGTGATCCTCGCCGGGCATGACGGGCGGCGCGGGTACATCCACCACACGGCGGTAAAGGCGGCCGAACGCGAAAAGGGCATCGGCAGCGCGCTGGTGGAAGCGGCAATGGGTGCGCTGAAAGCCGAGGGCATCCAAAAGGTGGCGCTGGTGGTGTTCGCCCGGAACGAAACCGGAAACCGCTTCTGGGCGCGGCGGGGCTTTCAGGGCCGGGACGATCTGGTCTACAGAAACCGAGCCATCGGTGAAATGACGCGCATCGATACCTGACGGGGAGGAACTCGCTTGATCCTGGGCATAAGCCACGTGACGATATTGGTCCGCGACCTTGCGCGCATCGCGGCGCTTTTGACCGGAGCGCTGGGCGCGCGGGAGGTTTACCGAAGCGGCGATGCGGCGTTTTCACTGTCCCGGGAGCGGTTTTTTCTCCTCGGGAATCTGTGGCTCTGCGCGATGGAGGGCGAATCCCCCACGGCGCGCAGCTACGCCCACATCGCGCTCGAGGTGCCGGAGGACGCGCTGGACAGCCTTCGCGCGCGGCTGGAGGCAGCGGGCGCGGAGGTGCTTCCCGGCCGGGTGCGCATCCCGGCGGAGGGGCGCTCCGTCTACTTTTACGACTTTGACAACCACCTGTTCGAGCTGCACGCGGGCAGCCTCGATATAAGGCTGGCGGGCTACGCAGGCGCGGAGGAAGAAAGGCGGACACGGCATGGAGCGTCATGAATTCTACCTGGAGGCGCTTTCGGCGATGGTGCGGCTCTACGGCCAGGATGTGCCGATGACCCTCGCCACCGCCCAGGACAACCGACCCAACGCGCGGGTCGTAGACGTGTACTTTACCGGCGGCGCTTTCTACGCCACCAGTCATCTTGCCAGCGCGAAGATGCGCGAGATCGCCGAGAACCCGTATGTGGCGCTGAATCACCAGCTCTTTGTCGCCCGCGGCACCGCGGAATGCGCCGGACACCCGCTGGACGCGGGCAACGAAGCGCTGCGGGAGGCGCTCGCGAAGGCGTTTTACAAGTTCTACGGCCGCCATGTCAACGAGGGCGACCCCGGCACCTGCATTCTCAAAATCACCCCCGCTTGGGCGCTGGTGTTTGCCGACGGCTTCAAGTACATCGCGGACTTTGAAAAAAAGACCGCCTCCCGGCAGCTTTTTACGACCGACATCATCCTGTAAGCGCGAGGTGATCCGAATGGACACAGGCAGACTGAAGCGCCCCCTCCAGCCGATGCCGGAGGATGTGAAGGGCATCCTCGAATCGGAAGGACTTGGGGACGCTTACCGCGCCCGGCCCGCTTACCAACGAAACGATTATCTGGGCTGGATCGCCCTAGCGAAGCGGCCCGAGACCCGAGAGAAGCGCATCCGCCAGATGCTTTCGGAACTTCGGGGCGGGCAAGTGTACATGGGCATGCGGCACAGCGGAAAGTAATGCATCTAGAAGATAAAAACCGCTGCGCGAAGGACGCCGGGGCGCAGATTCTCGGCGTCCATTGCATTCCCCCTTCTATCCGCCGGCCCGCCCGCATAGCCTATCAAAAAGGGGGCGCGGAGCATGGCGCAGATTCTATTTGCGATGGAGCGGGCGGCGCTTCAATCGGTGCGGGCCGAGCCGCGCACGCTGGAGCTCGCCCAGGACGAGGTCGTCATCCGCGCGCTGGACGGGACGGAACTCCAGGTCATTCCCTTCGATCCGGACGCGCTGACCGACTTCAACCAGGATTACTTCATGACCACCCCGGACATCAACTTCGACGGCTACGCGGACCTTCTCCTCATCTACAGCCAGGGGCTCCAGAACATCTACTACGACGGCTGGCTTTGGGAC
>JAEZTD010000320.1 GCA_023443705.1 Bacillota bacterium
CCCAAGCGGTTATCCAAACTTCGCATTATGTTTCATTACGAAAAACAGCAAGATATCCAAATCCATTACACTATACATAGAAAAGGCTAGATAATATCTAGCCTTTTGCTTGTCTTGAGATCGCCCAAAACCCGCGAAAAAACCCACTATAATGTGATTCTGAGTATTTTGGCCAGTGCCTCATCCATCATTTGCGGCACAATCCATGTCTCCTTCCATCTCATGACCGTAAATGCCATCGGTATCCATGTCCTCGCTATGGCCGAGAATGAGCTTTTTCAATGCCTCCCGCATGTCCTTGTTCATGCTCACAAAGGTATGGCGCATCTCATAAGGGGTCGTTTTATCGATTTCATTATGCAGCCTATAGCGTTCCCATGCTTTTTCTAAGTTGGCCAGTCTGAGCGGGCCGCCGTTTTCGTCCGGGAAAGCGTACGTTGATACAATGCCCTCACGCTTGAGCATAGCCTGTTGCTCTTTCCAGATGCGCTGCGCGATCTTTCCAATTTTATAAGTTCTGATTGCGCGTTTATTCTTACCCTTGGTTTTCTTATTGCGCTTATTGATAGCTCCGCGGATCTTAATGACATTCCCCGGAAATGGTGCGCGGATACACAGAGTATTGGCTCGCGGACTTGATCGCCATGGCGCTGAAGCTGGGAATAAGCAAATCCGAGCTGATGCGGGAATACTACTTTGACGAGATCCCGCTGATTTTCGAGCGGTATAATGCCCTCTTCAATGCCCAAAATAAGGAAGAAGAAGCATATGCAGATGATTTGTGGTAATATGTAGAGAATAAATCAGTTTCAAGGAGAAACCGCATGAAAAAACTGCTTGGGCTTCTTTTGGTCGTTTTGATGTTGGCGGCTACGGGGTGCGGCACAAATGAGAAAACCGTAGAAACAATGGCCGATTTTAAATGGGGTGCATCAGAAAATGACGTAAAGCAATGGCATGCCCCTCAACCAGAAGAGCTAAGCAAAGATGAGTTTAAATCCTCTTTTATCGTTCGGCAAGAAAAATACGCAGGATATGCTTGCGATACCTTGTATGTTTTAAAGCGAGGCGGCTTAACAACAGTATACTACGATTTCCTCGAGGAAAATCCTAAAAACCAAGTTGAGCAGTACAAAAAGATTAAAGGTGCGCTTGAGAAAAGGTATGGATCGCCTCTTTCGGACGAGGTGAATGCCGGGGCCAACATGAATTATGCTGCCTCGTGGGATACTGAGGGGATACATGTTTTGCTGTCTTTGACTGCAGATTCATTTTTTCTTAATTATTCTGACACAGTAGCCGATAAGCAGGCAGAGGATTTGACTGCCCAAGAGTTGCAAAAACGATCTGACGAAGCGAAGGCTGCAGCGCTAATAGAGGCCGAAGAAAAGAAGCGGCAAGAAATACGTGACGATTATCATGGGGTAGTCGCAGGAAATCCTTATATCTCCATTAATGACTATTCAAATGATGTAGGAACATTTATTCAAATCAATGGTCTTTCCTTAACTTTGGTTTGCGCCGAAGTCTTAAAACTTTCAGTGGAAGACGATGGAATCAACAATGATACGCTGCCCGACACTTTTCGTGCTACATTGCATGATACCCTAAAAAGATTAAAAGCTGTTTTTATGGGAGCTATAAAAATGAACGTTGACGAGCTCCCACAGGAATATATAAGCGCGCATGAACAATTGATAAGATATTGTGAGATTTCTGTTGAAACATGCGATTATTTGCATGAAACTTTGGTTGCCACAGAAAAAGAATATGATCAAACACAGATAGCCAATTATCTTATACTTATGAAAAGTACTTTGCAAGACCTCAGTAACAGTTGGTTATCTGAATAACATTATTGCCGAAAAGCGCTCCACACAGGGGCGTTTTTTGTATATCCGGAGGTGAAACACTTTGGCGGACCAGGTAGTAGACAGTCTCATAGTTGAAATTCGCATGCGAATAGAAGCCTTGGAGCGCGGTTTGAGCGCTGCAGGGGCGCGCATAGAGATTTCACACGCAAGTCCACCAGCAGTGCCAAGGAACAGGCCAAAGCGGCTAAAGCCCCGGCCCAAGAGCAACAGCAGGCGCATGTGGCTATAGCAGCTGCAGAGACAGCGGCCTTTGCGGTGATTGTCGGCGCAATGAGTCCGGCATCGATTCGGCCAACCAGTATACGTCCGCTTTGACCGGCTTACGCTCCATCACGGAGGGAACCGGACAGAATTTCAGCACTATGCAGTCGGCTCTGATGAGCTTACCGCAGATGGTCTCATTCTTGTATCCGACGCTGCAACTGCGCTTAAAAACCTTTTTTTCCGCGGCTTTGAGGTGGATCAGGCTGTGGATATCCTGAAGCGCCTTAAAGATTTTGCTGCATGGGCGGCAGGCATCCTTTTCACTAGGGGATGCGATCCGCAGCGCCACGGAAAGTATTCGCAACGAAAATAGTATCCTGGTGGACAATGCTGGCGTTACAACGGAGGGATAATCATGAATCAAAATCGTTGGAAGAGCGTATTCAAATGGAGATACGCTTGCGTCCTATGGATCTTTTTCGCTATACGTCTTAGAAACATCCCATCGCTCTTCTGCCTCCAGCATGGTTCCACTGACCAGGGCAACCAGGATGAGATGCGGACAAAGGGCGCCCGCATCTTATCCTCACCAGCAAGATTTGCAATAAACGGTATGGCCGTATGTCTCTTGTGTAGCCGTCAGATCAGCCTTCGTCTTGCACATCGACCAGTATTTTCATGCTGGTATCTCGATTCTCCTCAATATAGCGATATGCCTCCCCAAATGCGTAGAAGGGGAATATGCGGCTGATCAGCGGCGCGAAGACGACCTTCTTTTCACCTACAAGGCGCACGGCCTCCACATAGTCCTCATGCCGGTACATCATGGTGGTGTTGAGATCGAGCTCATGGTCATTGAGCACTGCCAAATCCACACGCGCCATATCTGCAAACACGGCCACAAGGATGATCGTGCTGCCCTTTCGCGCGTGCTTGATGGCCTGGCCCATGCTGATATCATTGCCCGCGCAGTCGAAAATGGCATCTGCCCTGTCAGGGCCAAACGCTTCCAGAAGCGCTTCGCCAAAGTCTTTGGCTTTGGTATTGAACGCGTATTCTATGCCGCATTCGCGGGCCTTTGCCAGGCGGGTATCGCTTATGTCGGTAATCAACACGCGCGCGGCGCCCAGCGCTTTTGCAGCCTGCCCGACCAATATGCCGATGGGGCCGGCCCCAATCACCGCGATATGCATGCCGCTTATATCGCCCAGCCGTTTCACCGCATGTACCGCCACCGCGAGCGGTTCGATCATCGCCCCCTCGTCAAAGGACATTTCATCAGGCAAGGGCATAATCTTGTTTGCATCCACCGCAAAATAGGTGGACGCCGTGCCCGTCGTCTGAAAGCCCATGACCTTGAGCTCTTCACAAAGGTTATACCTGCCATGCCTGCAAAGATAGCATTTGCCGCACACCGCCTGCGGCTCGATCGTCACTTTCTGCCCGACCTGCAGACCGTTGACCTCGCTGCCCAACTGGACGATCTCGCCCGAAACCTCATGCCCCTGCGTCACCGGATACTTGGTAAAAGGGTGCTTGCCATGATAAACGTGTATGTCGCTGCCGCATATACCGATCTTCATAATCCGCACCAAAACCTGCTTAGGCCCGGGTACAGGAACCGGTATCTTTCTAAATTCAATCTCGCCGGGCGCGGTCATCACTTGCTGGGTCATCATCTTTTCCATGTGCGTACCTCTCTTCCTTATGCAAAAATATGAATATATATACATTTTATTCGTCGTGATTATTTATTATAGAAGACATTGTAAGCGCCTTGTATAATACCTGTGCTTTTTATGCGCTCGCAGCAGAGGATGAAGGCTACATGGAAAAAGCGGCATCCCGTCTGCCTTTTTAGCTATATTAGAACAGTCCTGCCCGATGATGTCAATAGTGAAATTTCAACAACCACATTCCTTCCCGCCTTTGATCGATTTATTATTGTCAATACCGCTATAAATATATATACTGGGCCCATACATAAAATTCATCATCGAATGCGGAGGGATCGTCATGAAAAGTGCTGTTCTTTATGGAAAACATGATCTGCGCGTGGAAGAGCTTGCGCTTCCAACGCTCGGGCCGAATGACGTTTTAGTGCAGGTCAAAGCCTGCGGCGTATGCGGTACCGACGTACACATCTATGAGGGAGACAAAGGGGCTGCCGAGGTGAGTCCCCCCGTTATCCTGGGCCATGAGTTTGCGGGCGTAATCGCGCAGGTGGGCTCCAATGTTACCCGCTACCGGGTCGGCGATCGCGTGAGCGTGGATCCCAACAATCCCTGTGGCGCCTGTGATTCCTGCCGCAACGGTGCGGCCCATTTTTGCGAAAGCATGGTGGGCTATGGCACCACGGTGAACGGCGGTTTTGCAGAATATTGCGCGGTGGATCAGAGCCAAATCTATCTTTTGGGTGCGCAGACCACATTTGCGCAGGGCGCAATGGCCGAACCTGTGGCCTGCTGTCTGCACGGCATCGACATGTGCGGCATCCGCCCCGGCAATCAGGTGATTGTCATTGGCGGCGGGATGATTGGCCTTTTGATGCTGCAACTGGCCAAGCTTGCGGGTGCCGCCAAGGTAGCCTTGCTGGAGCCGGTAGCGGAAAAGCGTGCGGTGGGGCAAAAGCTGGGCGCGGACATCACCATCGATCCGCTTGCACAGGATGCGAAGGAGGAATTGCGTAAAACCGGCATCACCCATGCGAATGTCGTAATCGAGTGCGTGGGGCGTCCCGCTACGATCGAGCAGGCGATTGAATTTGCCGGCAACAAGGCCGTGGTCATGATGTTCGGCCTCACAAAGCCGGATGATGAGATCGCAGTCAAGCCCTTCACAATCTTTCAGAAGGAGTTGGAACTCAAAGCTTCGTTCATCAACCCCTATACGCAGCATCGTGCCCTTGCCCTGATAGACGCGGGCAAGCTCGATGTAAGCACCATGGTGTATCAAACTGTCGGACTGCATGAGCTTGCCACCATCCTGCATACGCCTGAACTCCGTAACAAAGGCAAATACCTCATCGCACCTGATCGATAGAGTGCGACAGGGTACCTTATCGTGCACGACGGGCCTCCGCTGCAAACGGGTCGCCGTGGCGCGCTCTGTCCGCCAAATTGCTCGCTTTCAATGAAAACCGACGTCCGGATGCGGCTTGCCGCATCCGGACGTTTGCTTTTCTCCTGCATTTGGTAGTGGCCGACCAAGTCCCGTATATATTTGCCTTTATTACCTGTAGTACTCCGTTTAGCCTGTCAAAAAAATAACCATATTAATTTGGGAATTTGATATTGCAGAGTCCCAAAACGCCTGTTATAATACAAACCAGATTTACATAGCTAACTTATAAAACCGTTTTATAAATAACTTTGGTATAATTTTATCAGAAATCAATAACTTCATAAATCATTATAGGCGATCATAAAAGCCAGGAGGTATTCAAGTGGGAATTATTGAAAAAATGCGCTTGGACGGAAAAGCTATTTTCGTTACAGGCGGTGCCCGCGGCATTGGCAAAAGTGTTGCTACCGCATTTGCCGAGGCAGGTGCAAACCTCGCCATCGTCGATGTGGATATCAGCGAGGCGACAAAGACGGCTGCAGAGCTGGCGGATGCACATGGCGTGAAGGCCATTGCCATCAAGACCGATGTGACCGACCCGCAGCAGGTGGACGCAATGGTCGAAACAGTGCTCGATACCTTCGGCAGGCTGGACGTTGCTTTCTGCAACGCGGGCATCTGCATCAATGAACCAGCCGAGTCCATGAGCTTTGAGAGCTGGAAAAAAGTGATCGACATTAATCTCACAGGCGTATTTCTGACCAACCAGGCCGCCGGTAAAGCCATGCTCAAAAACGGCGGCGGCTCTATCATCAACACCGCCTCCATGTCGGCGCATATCGTGAACGTGCCGCAGCCGCAATGCGCATATAACGCCTCAAAAGCAGGCGTCATCCAGCTCACCAAGTCCCTTGCCATAGAGTGGGCCAAGCACAATGTACGCGTTAATTCTATCAGCCCCGGCTATATCGGGACGGAACTGATCAGCACCTCCGAAAAACTCATTCCGCTGATTGAACAATGGAACGCCATGGCTCCGCTGGGGCGGCTGGGTAAGCCCGAAGAACTGCAGTCCATCTGCGTGTATCTGGCCGGCGACACCAGCACCTTCACCACCGGCTCCGACTTTATCATCGATGGCGCGTTTACCTGCTTCTAAGCAAGGCCTTGCTGCGGTCCGGCATAGAACCGGCCCCAGCAGTATGTTACGTCCTTCAAAGGACATCCGCCACGCTTCTAACGTCTTATGTTTAAAATCCGGTAATCTCATTCCGGTTTTAAAAAAAAAGGAGGATAACGATCAATGAAAAAACTTCTGTGCGCACTTCTTGGTATTGTGATGATGCTTACCGTATTTGCGGGATGCACCACCGAACCCCCCGTCCAGCCTGCCGCACCCGTTGCTTCCGATGCACCCGCCGCGCCCGCCGCACCTTCGGCCAGCGCTGACAAACCCTTCAAGGTAGGCATCACCATCCAGTCTCTGGCCAACAGCTACTGGGCTGGCGTATTTGGCGAAGTGGAAAGCATCCTCAAGGCCAAGGGTTGGGATTACACCATCGTAGACTGCAAAGACAACTCCGGTGAGCAGATCAGCCAGATCGAAAACTTTGTGGCAGCTGGCTGCGACCTGATCATGGTCCATCCCTCTGACCCCGCCGCGATCGAAGATGTATGCAAGGCCGCCCGCGAGGCCGGCGTGAAGGTTATGAGCTGGGACGACAAGATGACCAACACCGACGTCAACTGGGTTCTTGAAAACACCGAGTTGGGCTATGCAATCGGCTCTGCCGCAGCTGAATTCATCAACAAGCACTTCAGCGAAGACAACAAGGCCGAGGTCGCTATCATCAACTACCCCCAGACCCCGATCCTGCTTGAGCGTGAAAACGGTATCCTTTCTGCTCTTGAAGCACTGAGCGCCGGCAAGTATACCATCGTTGCCCAGCAGCCCGCTCTGGATGCAGGCACCGCGCAGTCTCACCTGGAAACCATCCTGCAGGCTAACCCCAACACGAAGGTCGTTTGCTCCATCGGCGCGGGTGGCGATATCGGCGCGAACGAAGCATTCATGGCTGCCTTTGGCGGCAACGTTCCCGAGGATGTCGGTATCTTCTCTGCGGATGCTACCTTGCAGCAGCTCCAGGCCATCAAGAACGGCGAAGCTTCCCGCGTATCCGTCGGCTTTGAAGGCTCCAACAAGCGTACAGCCGAAGCGGTCGTAGGCCTTTATGAGAAGCTGCTCACCGGCGCTGATCTGGGCGGCCAGAACATCGTGCGTCCCCTGCTGCCTATCGGCATCGACAACGTAGAAGGCTACATTGCGGACTATCAATAAGCGGCCAATCGCTTAACAAGCAGGCATAACTTAACGATATACATATGTAAGAGATCGATATGTAGATCGAAGTGACACTTTATTTGTGGAGGCATAGTCACCTATGACTTTGCCTCCACAAAGTCATAATTTTTCGGGGTGACAGTATGAACGAAGAATATGTATTGGAGTTGCGGAACATCCACAAATCCTACCCCGGCGTCGTGGCGCTCAAGGATGTTTCCCTTCAGGTTAAAAAGGGAGAGATATTGGCCCTCATCGGAGAAAACGGTGCCGGAAAATCTACACTGATCAAAACCTGCTCGGGCGCCGTTATACCGACCTCTGGCAAGATCGTGGTGAACGGCAAAGAGTTTGACCAGATGACCCCGCAGCTCGCAGCCGAAAACGGCATTGCCATCATCTATCAGGAATTTAACAACGTAGCCGAGCTTTCCGCTGCGGAAAATTTGTTCTTAGGCCGGCCCATACGCAAGGGAATCATCGTAGATAAGGCGGCAATGGAGCGCGAAGCCGGAAAAGCCTTTGAAATGCTTAATATAAAGATCAACCCCAAGGCGCTGATGAAGCATCTCACGGTTGGTTATCAGCAGATGGTGGAGATCGCCAAAGCCATCCATCAGGATGCAAAGATTCTCATTATGGATGAGCCTTCCGCCCCGCTCACCAGTTCGGAAGTTGAGAACATGTTTGCGGTGGTGGAGCTCTTGCGCAAGAAAGGCGTTTCCATTATATATATCTCCCACCGGCTGGATGAGATATTCAGGCTTTCCGACCGCATCGTAGTCCTTCGCGACGGAGAGTATATCAAAACCCTCACCACAAGTGAAAGCACCGTAGAGGAACTGATCCGGCTGATGGTCGGCCGTCAAATGACCGAAACCTACCCAGCACGCGGCGCATGTATCTGTGAGAATGAGATCGTACTCGAACTCAAGGATGTAAGCGGGAACGGCGACCATAACATCAGCCTCAAGCTCCATAAAGGCGAGATACTTGGCCTTGGCGGGCTCGTCGGCGCGGGGCGTACCGAGCTTGCCCAGATGATCTTCGGCTCTGTTCGCAAGGATTCGGGTCAAATATTCTTTAAAGGAAAAGAAATCAACCCGCGCGATCCGCGCGACGCGATCAACCTTGGCATTGCTTTGGTGCCGGAAGACAGGAAGCGCCACGGCGCCATGTTGGGCCTTTCCATTAAAAACAATATCAATATGCCCATCTATCCCAAGATATCCAGACTCAGTGCCATCAACAGCAAGGCCGAGCTTGAAATCGCCCGCAAGTATGAAGCCAGCCTGGCGATAAAGACACCCTCGCTTATGCAGCTGGTGCGTAACCTGAGCGGCGGCAACCAGCAAAAGGTCATTTTGGGCAGATGGCTTGCGGCAAATTCAGAGCTTTTGATCTTTGATGAACCCACGCGCGGCATCGACGTTGGCGCAAAAT
>JAEZTD010000361.1 GCA_023443705.1 Bacillota bacterium
TCTCCAGCACCTTGGGATTGACCATGCCACAGCCCAGCACCTCGATCCAGCCGGTGCCCTTGCAGATGCGGCAGCCCGCGCCGTTGCAGGCGGCGCAGCTGACGTCAAACTCGGCGGAAGGCTCCGTGAACGGGAAGAAGGACGGCCTGAAGCGGGTCTTGATGTCCTCTCCGAACAGCTTTCGGGCGAACAGGTCCAACGTGCCCTTGAGGTCGCCCATCGAGATCCCCTCGTCGACGACCAGACCTTCCAGCTGATGGAACACCGGCGAATGGGTGGCGTCGCACTCGTCCACCCGGTACACGCGGCCGGGGCACACGATGCGGATGGGCGGCTTCGTCGTGGTCATCACGCGGGCCTGCACCGGCGACGTGTGGGTGCGCAGAACAATCTCATCGTCGATGTAGAAGGTGTCCTGGGCGTCCCGCGCCGGATGGTTCTTGGGCAGGTTCAGAAGCTCGAAGTTGTAATGGTCGAACTCAACCTCCGGCCCTTCCACCACCGAAAAACCCATGCCGGTAAAAATGGACAGGAGGTTGTCCTGCACCAGGTGCATCGGGTGCAGACTGCCGGCGGAACGCGTCTCACCGGGCAGCGTGACATCGATGGTCTCCGCCTTGAGCCGCGCTGACTTGGAGGCGCCCTTCAGCGCCTCGGCGCGCTCCTCGATGGCCTTCTCCAGCTTTTCTCGGGCCGCGTTGACCAGTTGACCGAGCTTGGGCCGCTCCTCCGCGGGCGCCTGACCGAGGCTTCTGAGCAGGCCCGTCAATTCGCCCTTCCGACCGAGCACGCGGACGCGAAGATCCTCCAGCGCAGACGTTTCGGCCAGCGCTTCAAGCTCCCGAAACACGCGCGCTTCAATTTCGTGGATTTTACTCTGCATGGGACATCCTCCTTCAAACAAAAAAGACCTCGCCATCATGGGGCGAGGTCTCGCGGTACCACCCAATTCACCCGCGCCTCTGGGGCGCAAGGCCTTTCATCCTGCTAACGTGGGATGGGTCCGCGCGGGCCTACTCAATTTCCGCCCGCGGGCTCCGGAGCGAACTTCACCGGTTCCAATACCCAGCGCGCTTTCAGCCGGTGGCGCGCCTCTCTTTCGGGTCGGTTCTCCGGGTACTCTTCTCCCTCATTGCCGATCGTAAATTTGAATCAGATTATAGCACGTGCCCGACGGAGCTGCAAGTTAAGAATCAGTCCTTGTCCTCTTCTTCCTCAAGTGCTTCCTCATCCGCCTCGGCGATTTCCAGATAGCGCTCAAAGATTTTTTCCAGCAGTTCCTCATCCTCAACGCCTACGTAGGCGTCCTCGCCATCCTTGTTGTCTTCAATACGCAGGATGACAACTTCGTCCTCACCCACATCCTCGACTTCGTCGATGGGCACGAGGAGCACGTAGGGGTCGCCCTCGTATTCCACGGTCATCAGGTGTTCAAAGCGTACGGGCTTGCCTTCCTCATCAATCAGCTCGACGATCTCGTTGCCGCTTTCCATCCGGTTGTCCTCCATGTCAAGGCCCTCCCTGCGCTTCATCCAGTTTATCCAAAGGCCATCCGCCGCGATCCAGAAAACTCTGGAGGATATAGGTGGCGGCCAACTTGTCAACCACTTCGCGGCGCTTTTTTCCACGGACTTCGCCTTCGGAAAGAACGCGATCCGCCATCACGGTGGTCATCCGCTCGTCCTCATGCCGAACCTGAAAGCCTGCGCCTTCAAGCGCCCCGGAGAACGCCAGAACCCGCTCCGCCTGAGGCCCGATGGTGCCGTTCATGTTCTTTGGAAGGCCCACCAGCAGCCGATCCGTTTGATATTGCCCGGCAAGCTCCGCAATGCGGGCGATGTCCCTCGCCTGCCCTTTGGTAAAAATCGTTTCGACGCCCTGCGCCGTCAGCCCGAGAGGATCAGACACCGCGACCCCAATGCGCTTTTCGCCCACATCCAGCGCCAGAACGCGTTTTTTCATCGATCAGCGGTGTGATGCGCAACGTAGAAGCTGACGAGTTCCTCCAGGATCTCGTCTCGCTCCAGCCGACGAATCAGCGAGCGGGCATTGTTGTAGCTTGTGATGTACGTCGGATCGCCTGACACGATATAGCCCACGAGCTGCATGATGGGATCATGCCCTTTAGCTTTGAGCGACTGATAGACCGAGAGGATGATCTCCTCGGCCGTGTCCGACGAAGTCGGAGCATAGTTGAATTTACTGGTCTCGCCAAATTTGCTGTTCATTGATGCACCGCCTTCCAGCAGCGAATGGGCCCATGTTCCCATTATACTACAGCATGGCACAATTTTCAATCATTTATTCGCGTCTGGCGGCCCAAACCCGAAGACAGGTCTTCACGATCATCAGAATCGGCAGCGCGAACAGCATGCCTGCGACGCCGCCAATGCTCCCACCCACGGCGATGGCGAGCAGCACCGACGCCGGATGAATGCCCATCACGCCGCCCATAATGCGCGGACTGATAACCAGCCCGTCCAGCTGCTGCACGGCAAACAGGATAAAGAGCACCATGAAAACCTTGCCGAACCCCTGTGTCAGCGCGGCGATCGTCACGGGGATGCCGCCAAGAATCGGCCCGAAGTACGGTATCAAGTTGAAGACCGCGACGATTGCCGCCAATATGAGCGGATTATTAAGCCCAACCGCCCAGAATCCGATCCCGGCGATGGTTCCCACGATCCCTGCAATGGTCACCTGCGCCCGAAGGTAGAGCCGTATCGTCGCCTTGGCGCTGGACGCCATCCTGAGTACGATGCGCCGGGCGGTCTGGGGAATGGCGAGCTCCAGGATGAGCAGCATCCGATCCCGGTCCGCCAGAAAATAGTAGCTCAGCGCGATGGTCATGACGCCAAGCGCTACGCCGCCAGCGATTGACCCGGCCATGTTGATGGTGCCGGTCAGCACGCGGCTCAATGCTTCGTTCAGCGTGCCTGCGTTGATCCCGGGCGAAGGGAGCGAGGGCAGCGACCGGGCGGCAAGCCATCGGTTGACCTGATCCACCGCGTCGGAGGCCGACCGCATGAGTTCCGGCGCGCGCTCGGCCAGATCAGCCAGTTGTCCGATCAGCGCGGGAACCAGAAGCATCAGGGCGCCGGTAATGATTAAAAAAGCAGCGGCAAGGCTAACCCCTGCGGCGGCGGGCCTTGAAAACTTCTCCTCAAAGCGCGCGCACATGGGTTCCAGCAGGAACGCAATGACGCCGCCACCCGCCGCCATTTTGACCGCAAGCAGTACCTGCCGCCAAAATAGACAGGCGAGCAGCAGCGCAAGTGCGCCCAGCGCCGCCAGTCTTATCGGTTTTGCCAGACGTCCGTCCACCCTTTACTTACCTGCCCAAATCTTTTCGGCTTTGTCGCTGACTTTCTGCACCGAGTCAGTCGCCATCTGCTTCATCCGTCGCTGCGTCTGAGAATCCATCATCCCCAGCACCGTCACTGCCGCCGCGCCAAACAGCGCACCCGCGATCATCCCCGTAAACGTTCCGTTTCTCATGCTCGCTCCCCCCTTCCCCGTCACTTTCCAGAATCACGTTCTCTCCCTGGCTCGCAGTCCAGCCGTACACGTGCCGCCTGCCGCGCGCAAGGTCGTCCCACCAGCCGCTGGTGAGTTCCAGCGCCGCGACCTTAAGCGTGCGCTCGTCGATCATCGCGCCGGTGATTGCACCGAGAATCTGCCCGTCGGTGGTGGTCGCCCGGCGAAGGTTCAGGCCACGCTCGCCGCTTGGACGAACGCCTTCGTTCGTCACGAGAACCGCCACATCGCCGAGGAGGCTTACATATCCGGCGGGGACGAAGCGGTTTCCCCGCAGCCCTCGCGCGATGCGAAGACCGGTGACGCGGGTCAGACTTTCGTCCAGTGTCAGGCAGGCCACGTGGCCGATGCGCTTTCCGCCGAGGATGACCGGCATGCCGACAAATGCCTTCACGCCTTTCACAATTCCGCCTCCAAAGCAAAAATTCCGGCGATCCCATTTTGTGTAGGGACGCCGGAAACGATGCGCGCCAATGTTTTCAGCGCAGATGTCAGCCGGAAAGCTTTTCCAGAATATCCATAAAGCGCTTTTCTGGCGGCGCTTCAAAACGCATGTGCTCACCGGTCGACGGATGGACGAAACCCAGACGGAACGCGTGCAAAAGCTGCCCGCCCGAAACGGCCGTCTGCGGCTTTTTCGGGCCGTAGACCGGGTCGCCCAGGACCGGATGACCGATGGAGGCCATGTGTACGCGGATCTGGTGGGTGCGCCCGGTGGTCAGGATCGCCTCGATCAGGGTCGCGCCGCGAAGCCGCTTCAGCACCCGCCAATCCGTGTGCGCGTTTCGCCCGCCGGGGACGATAGCCATGCGCTTGCGGTCCGCGGGATGCCTTCCAATGGGGCCGTCCACAAAACCCGCGTCCTCTTTCATGTTCCCCGAGACGATCGCAAGGTACGCCCGCTCCACCGTGTGGGCTTTGATCTGCTCCGACAGCGCCGCGTGGCTGAAGTCGTTCTTCGCCACGAGGAGAAGGCCCGACGTGTCCTTGTCGATCCGGTGCACAATACCGGGGCGCAGCGCGCCGCCAATGCCGGACAGGTCCGTCAGGTGGTGGAGCAGCGCGTTGACCAGAGTGCCGTCGTGGTTGCCCGCGGCGGGATGTACCACCATGCCGCTGGGCTTGAAAATGACCGCCAGATCCCGATCCTGATAGCGTATGTCCAGCGGAATTTCTTGAGGCGCGGCGGTCGCGGGCTGCACTTCAGGCACCTCAAAGCGCACGCGCATGCCGACCTTCAGCATAAAGCCCGCCTTTGTCTCGGCCTCCTCATCCACCCACGCGCCGCCAGCTTTGATGATCGACGCGGCGCGCGAACGGGTTACGCCCGCGCACTCGGAGAGAAACACGTCCAGGCGCAGGCCGTCGGACCGTTCGTCAAGCGTCCACTCCATCGGCGCTCTCCCCTTTCCACAAAAGGCTTATCGCGCTCAGCCCCGCGCCGACCGAAACGCAGATGTCGGCAAAATTGAACACCGCAAACCGCATGAACGTGAGTTCAATGAAGTCGATCACGTAGCCCAGCGCGATCCGGTCGATCAAGTTTCCGATGCCGCCGGCGGCCACCATGCAAAGCCCCAGCTTCAAAAGGCGGCTCCGCGGTTTATTAAGGTACAGATACGCAAGCACGGCAGTGATCAGGACCATATTGGCCGCGACAATCAGCCACCGGCTGTCCGCCAGAAATGAAAAGGCTACGCCAGTATTTTCCGCATATCGGAAGTGGAACACGCCCGGCAGTGCCGAAGCCACGCCGCCCGACTGTTGCAGAAGCCAGTTTTCAGCCATGTGTTTGGTCAGGCGATCCACCGCGATGAGCAGCAGAATCCAGATTGTGTAGAGCATTTTCCCTCCAGCATTACCTTGTCCGGGCGAAGTCCGCTTCATACAAACAGCCCTGCTGAACCAGCAGGGCTGTCGGAACGCAAAACTCAGACCTCGTCGTCGCCCTTGGCGTCGCTCCTGGAATCGTCGACCTCAAGCGCGCTCTCGTCAAGCTTGAACGCGTGAAGCTGCTCGCGCACCAGGCGCTTGAAGCGAATCCGGTAATCTTCGGCGGCCTTGCGTACGCCTTCGAGTTCAGCCTTGGCGCCATCGATTTCCGCCTTATGCTGGGACATGACCGCGCCGACTTTGTCTTCGGCATCTGCGACCATCGCGGAGGCTTTTTTCTTGGCTTCGCTGACGGTTTCATCGGCGATTCGCTGGGCGCTCAGGAGCGTCTCTCGCAGCGTCGATTCCAAATTGCGGAAGTAGGCTTCGTCGGTGGTGTGGATGGGCTTGGCCTCCGGCGCGGGCGCTGCGGGCAGCACCGGCGCAGGGGCGGCCATGCGCTCGCTGATGGCGTGGTCGGCCATGGCTCGCGCTTCCTGTGCCTGCTGCATCAGGGCTTTGTTCTCCTGGATCAGCGCCTCCATCTGGTCGGCGATTTCATCCAGAAACTCATCCACCTCATCCTCATGATAACCATGCTTTTGCTTGGTAAATTCCTTCTCGCGAATGTCCTTGACGGTAACCATAATGCGCTTCATCCTTTCCTCGTCAGAAATATCGGGGGACGCGCTAGCTTTCGTAATTAATATACAGCCTTGCGTATAATTTCTCCATCTTTCGGCGTAATCCTTTAATTTACCGAAAAATAACCGGTCAACGGACCCCGAACCGCGTCATCATAACGCCCAGCCGCCCCTTTTTGGTAAGACCCTGCTCTTCGTCCACGCGGAGCCTTCCATGCCCGCGCACAGAGATCAGATCGCCCGCCTTGACGCGCGCGTCCGACCGCTCTTCCGGCAGATGGTTGAGCTTGACGAGCCCTCTTCGGATCAGTTCCTGCGCCTCGGACCGCCCCATGTCAAAGCCAGCCGAAGCGACGGCGTCTAGCCGCATGGACATGACGGTGTCCCGAACCGGGGTGCCCTTCTCCTCCGGGAGCGCCTCACCCGGCGCGCGCCGCACAGTGAGCTTTGCCCGCCCCGCTTCCGTAAGCTCGCCGAGGATCAGCGGCGCGGCGGATTCGAGCGCGAAAAGGTACGCGGAGGACTCGCCCATTACGATGTCGCCCAGAAGCGCGCGCTCAATGCCGATGCCCATGGCCGCCCCGAGTACGTCACGATGTGAAACGGTGCGATAGGCGGCGTTCCAGTCCGCCCGGAGGCATTCTATCGGCCAGCTTTCGGGCCGCTCGCCTTCATAGAATGCGGCGACGGCGCGCTCCGCACCCTCATAACCGCCGAAAAAAGAAACCTCGACGTCCGCCTCCCGGGCTGCTTGGGTGGCTTCGACAATCAGCGGCGGTTCCAGAAAGCGGGTAAACCGCGCCTGCCCTCGCCGCGCCGCGCGGCACATATCGAGAAAATGCGCCCGATCCAGACCGTCCCTCACGACATCATCCCGCCCATGATCCAGGTCAGAATCCGGGGCAGTTGGCCGCGCAGAAATGAAAGCACCAAAAGAGCCAGCAGCACGCTGACGTCAATGCGAAAGCCGCGCCGGATCAGCGCGGTAGATATGCCCCGAAAAGGTGCGAGCAGGGGCTGTGCCATGCGGCTGATAAGCTGGTAAAACCGATTGACAGGGCTTACAACCCAGCTAAGCAGCGCATAGGCCACCAGGATGTATTGCAGGACCTGCAGGAAAATGTCAATCCCCTGATATACCTTCAGCAAAACAATATAATCCATAATGTCAGAACCGCCGCTCAACGTCGTTGGTCAGCGCGACCTCGACATTCGTGGGCGCGATCAGATAGGTCTTGTCCGACGCCTTGCGCAGCGTCGCGTTCAGCGCGAAAGCCGCACCACACAGCGTGTCGATGCCGCGCTGAATCGTCTTCTCGTCCATTTCCTCAAGGTTGAGCAGTACCGTCTTGCCGTCGATGAGGTCGGTGATGACCTCGCGGCACTCCTCCAGCGTGTGGAGGTAGTAGATCACGGTCTGGTGTCGGGAGTCGTTGTGCATGGTGATGACGTTGCCAGCGCCGCGCGGCTGAGATTGCGGCTGCTCGATGCGCTCAAACTCGTCTCGGATGGGGTCGCTTCGGTAGGCGGGCGCGGCCGCTGCCGCAGCGGCTCGATAGGGCTGCGTTGCCCTGCCGTAGTCCGCCCGCGGTGCGCGAGGCTCCGAACGAACGGGGTCCTGATCTACGCGGCTGGCGCGGTAGTCGTTCGCGGCGCCTGAGCGGTAGGGTGGCCGAGCATCCGTGGTGCGGGCGCCATAGCGGTCAGAATCTCGCGGTGCGGCGGAAGGCTGTCCATAGGGACTCTGCGCGTACGCACCCTGACTGTAGCCCTGCGCGTAACCTCCCTGACCATACCCGGCCTGTTGACGGACGGGACGGGCGCTGTCCGCGGGGCGGCGCTGCTGCGGCGTATAGACCTGCGCACCCATGCCCGGCTGGTCGAAACCCGCTTCGGGCTCGTCGTCCACCAGGCCGATGAACTCCAGTATTTTGTTAAAGCGTCCGCGCGCCATGAATCGTCCTCCTCAAAGCATCGATGAACCCGGCGCTTTCCGAACGCCGAAAATCGCGGAGCCCAGGCGCACCATGGTGGCGCCTTCCTCCGCGGCGGTTATATAGTCGCCGCTCATGCCCATTGAGAGCACGCGCATGTCGACGCCCGCAACCGCCTCGTCCCTGAGCCTGTCAAACCAGGCTCGCATCCTGCGAAACAGCGGGCGGAGCGCCTCCGGATCGGAAGAAATGGGCATGATGGCCATCAGCCCTTCGATCGAAAGCCCCGGAAGCCGGGCGGCTTCCCGCACGAAGGAGCCGATCTCCTCTTCAAAGACCCCCGCCTTCTGAGATTCCCTTGCAATGTTTACTTGCAGCAAAACGGGCATTCGAATCCCGGCAGCTTGCGCGCGCAGGTCAATCTCCCGCGCCAGCGCCATCCGGTCCAGCGACTGAACCATCCGAGCTATGCCCATCAGGTATTTTACTTTATTCGTCTGCAATTGTCCAATGATATGCAAACAAAAATCAGGATTTAACGCTGGAAATTTTTCTCTGGCCTCCTGCACACGGTTTTCTCCGATGATCCGGACGCCCGCGTCGTAGGCCAGGTTGATGGTGTCGGCATCGATGGTCTTTGTCACCGCGCAGATTGTTACATCGCCCCAGTGCGCGGAGGCCTCGTCCAGCCGGGCCCGGCATGCGCGCAGATTTTGAGCCAGAAGGCGTCTGTCCATGCCGTTCCCTCCTCCCGAAAGTCTCCCGATAAAAACCATTTTTCGTTTCCGCTCTTAACGGGGCATGGCAAAGTTAAGGCAGAATGACCCGCCACCCGATCGAAAGCGTATCCTTCACGAGCGGCTGAATGATCGCGTTTTGGGCGTCGCTGGAGAGCACCTCTACGGGCACAAAAGTTCCGCCAGGCACGTCGTGGATCAATACGCCCGTCTGCCCGTTCTGCATGACGATCGCCTTGACGGGCACCGAAAGACCGGTCAGGTTTGTGCCAACCTGCGCGCCGCCGAAACGCTTGTTGATCAGCGGACCCAGCTCCGTGTCCATTTCCAGCTGGGCCATGACCTCGCCGCCCTCCTTGAGCATCCGGATAACCTTCCCGGTAAAGGCGCTGCCCTCAAAACCATCGAACTGCACGGTGAAAACCTGACCAGTGACCGGGTTCCAGCCTGTATTCTTCGCCAGAAGCACCACGTACCATTTGGCGGGATTCACAACGCGAAAGATGTTCTGCCGGAGACGGGACTCCCCGGTGTCCGGCGTCCGCCCCGCCAGGACCGATCGGACGTCCTCGATGGTCAGCGCCGCCAGATTCGCCGGCGTCAAAAACTGCTCGCAGCCATCCAAGTAGAAGCTGACGACACCCGCCGCGGGCGCTTTTTCCACCGTGCGCCAGGAAGCGATGGCATTTTCGCGCTTGACTTCTTCTTCATAAAGGTTGTTGAGCTTCTGATCTTGCCGCCGATTCTGGTTCAGGTAACTCTGGCGGGCCTCCATCGCGCTCTGCAGCTGTTTTTCAAGGTTGATAAGGCTGCCACGGGGCTTTTCGCGAATCAGCGTCTTGACCTCCAGCGCCTTTTGCTGCACGTTGGTCTCCAGACGTTCGAGCTCCGGATCGACGATGTTGTCGAGAATCTGCCGGTGGTAGGCCCGGATGTTCTGCCGAACGTTTTCCAGCTGCTGAATCTCCTTCTCGGAATAGCCAGAGGAATAGACCTCCGCGATTTCCTGCGCCTCGGCGACCAACGCGCCCTCCGCCGCAACATAGACCACCTGGCCGGTGCCCTCAAAGGATGCGACCGTCTCGTCGCGTACGACCACGGCATCCACAGACTGCGAATAGGAGGTTGCCGCCATCGTAACAATGGCCTCCGAGGTGCCCAGCGGCGCCAGTTCGCGGATGACGAAATAGACCCCGATTCCAATCAGAACCAGGAACA
>JAEZTD010000363.1 GCA_023443705.1 Bacillota bacterium
CCTGATCGGTCAGGCTGCTCTTGAGCTCGTCGGCCTGCTTCAGGGCCTGTTCCTTTTCGGCGATGGTGGCGTCGCGGTCGGCGATCACCTTTTCCTTTTCTTCAAGAGCCGCCTGGGCGGCGGCGAAGTCATCCTGCACCGCTTTCAGCGCCGCTTCGCGCTCGGCCAGCACTTCTTCCTTCTCGGTCAATTCGCCGCCGATGGTGGCGAGCTGGGTGTTCAGGTCGTCCAGCGCGGTCTCGGCCGCCTCGCGGTCCGCCTCTGCCTGCTGACGGGCGGTTTTTTCTGTTTCGAGGGCGGCCTGAGCCTCCGCCAGCGCGGCCTTCTGGCTCTCCTGCTCGGCTGCGACGGCGGTCAGTGCCACCTGCGCGCCGTCAAGCGCATCCAGCGTCGCCTGATGGGCGGCTTTCTCGGCATCCAGCGCCGCCTTCGCGGCTTCCAGCGCGGACTTCTGGCCTTCCAGATCGGCACCTGCGGCATCCAGCGCCGCATTCGCGCGCTCAAGTGCGGTCAACGTCGCCTCGTGGGCGGTCTTTTCGATCTCGACGGCCTCCCGCGCCTCGTTCAGCGCCTGTTGCGCACCCGTGTCCCCCGCGCGCTCCGCCGCGGCCAGCTGCGCCTCGGCGTCGGCCCGGGCGGTCTGCTCCGCGTCCAGCGCGGTTTGCGCCGCCTCCAGCGCGGTTTGGGTTTCGGTCAGCAGCGATTCCTTTTCGGTCAACTGCGCCTGGGCGCTGTCCAGCGCCTCGCGGGTTTCGGTCTGGGACGTTCCCAGCGTCTCCACCTGCTCGGTGAGCTCCGAAACCTTCTCTTCCGCCGCTTCCAGCGCGGCCTGCGCCTCGGACAGCAGCGCGGTCTTCCCCGCCAGCTCCGCCTGGGCGGTGGCGAGGCTGTTCTCGGCACCGCCGCCGACCGCTTCCGCCTTGGCGAGCTTCACGCTCAGTTCATCGGCCTTCTGCTGCGCGTCGGCCAGCGCCTCCTGCGTTTCGGTCAAGAGCGCAGCCTTCCCCGCGAGTTCCTCCTGCGCGGCGCTGAGCTCGGCCTCGAACCCGTCCCGCGCTTCTTCGACGGCGGCGAGGTCATCTTCGAGGTCTTTTACTTTCTGCTGGGATTCGGTGAGCAGCGCGGCCTTCCCCGCCAGTTCCTCCTGCGCCGCCTCGAGCTTTGTTTGGAGTTCATCGGCCGCCGCCTTGGCCTCGTCGTACTGCTGGCTGGCGGTCTTCAGCGCTTCGATGGACTCGGCGTCCTCGGCGCCCCTCTGCTCCAACTGCGCTTTCTCGCCCAGCGCATCTGCCAGCTTCGCGTTCGCTTCTTCAAGCTGCTTCTCAGCGCCGGCCAGCTGTTCCCTGGCCTTCTCAGCCTGCGCCTCGGCGTCGGTCAGCTGCCCTTTGGCGGCGTCGAGCGCCGCGGTCAGGTCGATGACGCGCTTGTTCGCGGCTTCAAGTTCAGCGCCGCTCAGCTTGACCGCCTCGTCCTTTTCTGCCTGCGAGGTCTCGA
This sequence comes from Bacillota bacterium, assembly GCA_023443705.1. Classification (GTDB taxonomy): domain Bacteria; phylum Bacillota; class Clostridia; order Christensenellales; family Aristaeellaceae; genus JAEZHK01. Next base: position 1,495 of record JAEZTD010000363.1, read on the forward strand.
GCGCGCCCTTCGCGCCCTCCAGTTCGGCGCGCAGCGCATCGGCCTGGGCCTTCGCCTCCACCAGCGCGTCCTGGGCCTTTTGCAGGGTATCGGTATTTTCCTGAAGCGCCGTGGCGCTGGCGGCCAGATCCTTGCCGCGGCCCGCCGACTGGACGCCCAGCCCGACCGCGATCGCAATGGTCACAGCCAGCCCGGCCGCAAGCGATCCGATCAGTACCTTTGCCTTTTTCCGTTCGCGCTCCATGATGTGCCCGCCCCCCGTTTTTAGACTTGGACCCGTTCGCGCTAACAGCATATGTGCCGGAAGCGCGCGGTATTTTTCTTTTTAAACCGGGCATACTACCCAGCGTAATCGCCGGCCTGACCGGCGCCGGAGAGGAGAAAATGCCATGCTGGACCGTATTTCACTGATCCTGGTCATCATCGGCGCCATCAACTGGCTGCTGGTGGGTTTGTTCTCGTTTGATGTGGTGGCCTACGTATTTGGTGGCCAGACAGCCGTGCTCAGCCGCGTGATTTACACGCTGGTGGGCGTGGCGGGCCTTTGGTGCATCTCGCTTTTGTTCCGCGAGCGGGAAGTCGAGCACGAAACCTGAGGGTAAACTGCGGCGCGGCCCACGCCGCGCCGAACCGACATCCCATGTACAGTATGATAACCAAAAGGCTCGCGAAAAGCAAGCCTTTTGTTACCTTTTTTGGCATTCCATGTCACTTTTCGTTAAGCGTTATGACGTGGACCCGGGGCGGCGCGCCCAGCCGAAGCGGCAGGCCCGTGGTGCCCACGCCGTTTGAAACCAGCATCAGCGCGCCGGAGTCCTCATACCAGCCGCTCATATACCGCCTGCCGTAGATCGAATTTGAGAAGGGGCTCCAACCAAACAGCGCCACCTGTCCGCCGTGGGTATGACCGGAGAGGGCCAAATCCGCCCAGAGCGCGCCGTCGGCGGCGGGCTCTGCGATCACGGAGGGCAGCGCGTCCGGGTTGTGGCTGAGGAGGATCACGCAGTCGCCCCCGCGCACCGCCTGCGCGACGGCGCCTACATCCTGCATCCCGGCTTTCCAATCGTCGAGCCCGGCGATGATCAGCTTTTGTCCGTCCTTTGTGAGCACCTTTCCGGCGTTCCGAATCAGCTTCACGCCGCCCAGCGCGGCGGCCTCGTCCAGATGCTCCAGCTCATAGTCGTGGTTCCCAGCCACGGCGTATTTGCCAAGCTTTGCTTCGAAAGAGCGGATCATCAGAAAGAACTGGTCCCGCTTCGCGGCGAGCGCTTCTTTTGCCTGTGCGATGGACGTGCCGCCGGTCAGTGCCCGGGCATAGTCCAGCGCGTCCAGCGCGGAGTAATCG
>JAEZTD010000010.1 GCA_023443705.1 Bacillota bacterium
GGTGATAGTGTTGGACAGATCCAGAAGCATCGCGCTCTTGACGAGGTTCATATCCAGCACGGCGGTCACCTGCGTATCTGGCAGCGCGTTGTTGTATTCCATGTAGGGATGCTCCTCCAGCGAGACCAAGTTGGCCTCGCAGTAGGTGCGTGTCAAACCCGCAAGATACGAGGCGAGATGCCGCGCAAAGACCTCGCCCAGGCCTCGCAGCACCTTCTGCTGATCCCTCGTCAGCTTTTTGGGGTTTCTGAAGTTGTAGGCCCGGACCTTGCGCTCCTCGATGGTGGCGGCGGCGGCGGCCTCGTCTTGGCCGGCGAGTTCGCTTAAAAGCGCGTCGATCTGGCTCTGTGACAGGACTTCGGGCATGGATTATTCCTCCGAATCGCCCCGTCCGCCTCGTGAGGCGTCGATGTTCGCGCAGAGATTCAGCGGATCCATCGAGCGGGACAGAATCTTGACGCGGTAATCTTCGATCCCGGAGGCCACTTCCTGGCCTGATTCGCGAATCAGGTACTTTTTTCCGTTGGTCATGGTGACGAGAGTATCCGGAACCATCTCGATCAGTTCGATCAGGCCTGGGTTCAAGTAGAGACGCTCGCCGTTCAGGCTGGTGAGCAGGATCAAGGGCGATCACCTCCGAGCGAAGTTTTTCGCGTTACTTAGCGCTTGAGGTTAACGAGTTCCTCCAGAACCTGGTCGGAGGTGGTGATGACACGGGCGTTGGCCTGGAAGCCGCGCTGGGCGATGATCATGTCGGTGAATTCCTTGGAGAGGTCGACGTTGGACATCTCCAGGCCGCCGGAGACCAGCGCGCCGGCGTTGGGGCTGCCGGCGGTTTCAAAGGCCGGCGCGCCGGAGTTGACCGTCTCCGAGAAGTAGGAGGTACCCGACTGCAGAAGGCCGTTGGGGTTCTGGAACACCGCGATGGCCAATTGGCCCAGAGTCTCGATGGCGTTTGTATTGGTGTTGGTGCCGGTAATGGTGCCGTCGGGCTGGATGGAGATCGAGGTGTAGTCGTCGAAGTTGGCGATGTTGATGATCGCGGGCGGGTTGGGCATGGCCGGTAGCGTGGCGGGCGGGGTAATCGGGGGGGTCGCCACCTGCCCCATCAGGATGTTTCCGCCGGAGTCCAGGAGATTTCCGGCCGGGTCGAAGGACATCGCGCCCAGGCGGGTGTAGTTGATCTCACCCGCGCTGTTCTGCACCACGAAGTAGCCTTCGCCGGAGATGTACAAATCCAGCGCGCGGCTCGTCTGCTGGAAGGAACTGCGGCTGTTGGTCACATCCACGGTGGACACCATGGAGCCGTAGCCGATCTGGGTGGGGTTGTTGCCGCCGGCGGTCGCCGTCGGCGCGCTGGCCGCGCTAAGCGTCTGGTAGTAAAGGTCGGAAAAGATCACGCGGCTGGACTTGAAGCTGGCGGTGTTCACGTTGGCGATGTTGTTGCCGATGACGTCCAGCATGGTCTGATGGCCGCGAAGCCCCGAAACCGCTGAAAACAGGGATCGAATCATGGTATATTCCTCCGTTTCTGTGCCTCGAATCCCGCGCTAGCCTTCCTGAGCGGGAGTGCCGATTCCGACTTCCGTTACTTCGGACAGGTTGTAGTAGACGCCGTCCACCATCAGTTTTGGGGTATCCCCGTCGTAGCGCACCTGCGTTACCGTACCGCGCACCGAGAGCGGCACGCCCTGTTCGTTTGAAGTGGAGACATTCACCGCCTTGCCGATCATCGACACCGCCAGGTTATTCTGAAAGGCGCCGGACAGCTCTTCCATCTGGGAAAGCGTCGAGAACTGGACCATCTGGGACATGAATTCGGCGTTGTCCACCGTGTCATACATGCTCTGGTTCTGCAGCTGCGCCGCGATGAGCTGGAAGAAGTCGCTGATCGTCAGGTTGGATGCGCCGAGTTTTGTAGCCTTCGCCGCCGATGTCTGAACGCCGGCGTACGCGCCGATGCCGTCCACGCCCATGGAAAAACCTCCTTCGCGGCCTGGCCGCTATGCTCGAAGATTGATCGTGCCCGCGCGCATCTCCGGCGCCGCGCCGCGCAGGGGCACGTCCGCCGCCGGCGTGGGGTGCGCTTCTGGGTGCCGTTCGCCCGCGTTCCGGCGCTCCTGCCCGTCCTGGAAGGCCGAAAAGGCCTCGCCGCCCGCGCCGCCTCCGGAAACATCCACGCTGAAGCCGCTCAGGCGGTATTCGCCCGACGCCAGTTCCAGCTTGAGCGCGCCAATCTGATTCAGAATGATCTCGCGGGTCGATTCCGATTGGGTGCGGATCGTGAGATGAAGCTCCCGATCCCTGGCGCTGATCGACACCGCCACCTCGCCCAAGCCCTCCGGACGCAATTTCAGGCGGTATCTGGTCTCACCCCGGGCGAGCGCCGTCGTGGTCGCCCTGAAAAGCTGTGCAGCTGCGTCCGCCTCTCGGGGGGAGGTCGCAGCCTCCGGGCGCTGCGCCTCGGCAGGCTTGTCCGCGCCGAGGACCGGCTCGGCATGCTGCTGGGCGAGGAGAACCGATTCCTGCGGCGAACGGCGCTCGTCGGCCGGGCGCGGCGCCGCATCTTCCGCACCGAAAACGCGCTCCGAAGGATCGCTTTTTCCAGCGGTGGCGGCCTTTTCCACCTGCGCCTGGACCTCGGCGTACCGATCCACGCTGGACCGGTTCGCGGCGCTTGATTCGGCGCCTGCGCCCGCATTGCCGCCCGCTGCGATCAGTTCAGCGGCTGGCGCGGGATCCGGAGCGGACGCTTCCGGCTTCGGTGATGCGCTGACGGGGTCGGTAGCCGTCAGGCCACCCGGCTCCTGGGTCAGCGCGGCGTTGACCGCCTCCGCAGCCTGCGCCTTTTGCCGGATCCGAGGGTTCGCCAAAGTCGCCTGGCCTGCGAAAGAAGGCTGCGAGGCCGATTGCCCTTGGATGGATTGTCCAGGCTGCGCGTGTTGCGGAGGCACCGACGGGGCGGGTTCGCCGACAAACTGCGGGACGGATGTCTGCGCCCCGGGCATGGCCTGAGCCTGCGGCATTCCCGGTGCCGCGTACATCGCCGCCGCGAGAGAGAGCGCTGCGCCGCCCTGCGCCGCAGCGCCTTGGACGACATTGCCCGCCGCTTCCTCAGCCTGCTGGGGGAGGGGGATGGTGGGCGCCTGTGAGACGAGCGCCGCGACGTAGGCGCAAAGCGCCGCGTCGCCGGACTCGGCCGATTCTCCCGCGCGGGCATCGCGGGCCCGGCTAGATCCCGGAGTTCCTTTCGCGACGGCCCGGGCGACCACTTCGCCAAACGCCGTCTCCGGCGCTTCGCGGACGGCCGGTTCGGAAGCGCTCTCTGCCGGGACGATTGCGCCCAGCGTTACCGCTGCAAGCATTCGCTTCACTCCTTTCGCAGGTTCCGTTTTTCCCAAAGAGAGAGGCCGGATTGTATGTCCCCGGCATTCCGTCAGGCTTTTGAGTGGGCGGCTTTGTTGGATAGGAATTCCTCGATGAACAGCTCGTTGCTCTTCCGCTCGGCGGCGAGGTGGCTCTCCCAGGAGTGGGCGCGCAGCTTCTCCATCATCTCTTTGTCCTGGGTGACGGCCACCAGCTTCTCGCGCTGCGCCTCGATGCGGTTCGCCTGCTCGATCAGCTGAGCGCGGCTCTGGACGAGTTTCTGCGAGACCTCCATCATGTACCGGCCCGTGGCGGCAGCCCGACCGGCGTTCTGCCCATTTTCGCAGTCCAGCTGATACTGCCGCTTGAGTTCCAGGTATTCGCCGGTCAGCGCGTCGTGCCGCTGCTTCATCTCCAAGTACTCGGCCTGCAACATACTCATCGCGTCGGCTTCGTTCTTCTGGATGAACCTGTCGTAATCGAGTACCTTCTGTAGTCCGAATTCGTATCGCTTCATTTGGCCTCCGCGGTTACTTGCCCGCGACCTTCTGCATCTGCCGCATGGTTTCTTCCAGGGTTAGTTTTTCGTTGATTTCCTGCCGGAGGAAGGCGTTGATTTTGTCGATGTTGGCGATGGCGTGGTCGATCTTCGGGTTCGAGCCCGCTTTGTAGGCGCCAATCGAGATCAGGTCGGCGTTTTCGTAGTAGGCCGACAGCACCGAGCGCAGCGTAGACGCCATCTGCAGATGCTCCTGAGGCGTGATCTCGTTCATCAGACGGCTGATGGAAGCGAGAATGTCGATGGCCGGATACTGGTTGCGCATCGCCAGCGAGCGCGACAGCACGATATGGCCGTCGAGGATGCCGCGAACGGTGTCCGAGATGGGCTCGTTGGTGTCGTCACCCTCCACCAGCACCGTGTAGAAGCCAGTGATGGAGCCCGTCGTGAACTTGCCCGAGCGCTCGAGGAGCTTTGGCAGCATCGCGTACAGCGAGGGCGTGTAGCCCCGGGCCACCGGTGGCTCGCCGATGGCCAGGCCGATTTCACGCTGGGCCATCGCAAAACGGGTGAGGGAGTCCATGACGAGGAGCACGTCCTTGCCCTGATCCCGGAAGTACTCGGCGATGGTGGTGGCGGTCATCGCGCACTTGAGCCGCATCATGGCGGACTGGTCGCTGGTGGCGACCACCAGAACCGAACGGCTCATGCCCTCTTTTTGAAGGTCCTTCTCGATGAAGTCCCGAACCTCGCGGCCCCGCTCGCCCACCAGCGCGACCACGTTGACGTCGGCGGCGACGTTTCGAAGCATCATGCCGAGGAGCGTGCTCTTGCCCACGCCGCTGCCCGCGAAGATGCCCATGCGCTGTCCCTTGCCGCAGGTCAGCAGCGAGTCGATCGCCCGGACGCCAATGAAGAGTTTCTCGTCGATCCGGGGGCGGGAGAGCGGGTTACTGGGCAGGTTCTGCACGGCGTAGTGGCGGTCGCAGTGGATGGGGCCCGCGTCGTCAATGGGGTTTCCGAAGCCATCGATCACACGGCCGACAAGGCCGTCTCCGACGGGGATTTTCAGCACGTCCCCGGTGGATTCAACCACGCTGCCGCGGACCACGCCGTTCAGGTCGCCAAAGGGCATCAAAAGCACCCTGTTCCCCTTGAAACCGACGGCCTCCGCGTACGTCCAGGTGGTCTGCTTCGCGCCGTATACGCGGCAAATCGTGCCGATGTCCACCACCGGCCCGGTGCTTTCAATTACCATGCCGATGATCTGGTCGATCTTGCCGTTGCGCTGGATGGCCTCCACCCTTTTAACGGCCTGACGGCAGCGGTCAAATACCAAGCGCCAACCCCTCCCACCAAACGCACCTGCGGCGACTAGATGTTGCGGACGTACCGGGCGTCCTCGACCGCCTGAACAAGCACTTCCAGCTGTTTTTGGGCGCTGGCGTCGATCACCACGTCTTCGGTGTCCACGATCAGGGTGCCGGGCGCGGCGTCCTCGAGCACCTGAATCTCCAGCTTCTCTGCATCCTGCACCATCTGGAGC
>JAEZTD010000017.1 GCA_023443705.1 Bacillota bacterium
CCGCGGTTCAAAACATGAAGAGGCTGGTCAAGGCCTTCTTCTTCTCGCTTTTCTTCTTGCTATCTACCGAATTTCAAACAACCACTCTCCGGCTAACACGGAAAGTGGCTGTTTGTTGATGGTCTGAGCCGGAGCTTTACAGCTCCGGCTTATGCGTATAATCAGTTTTTATTCTCCGGCACCGGGCCGTCCCAGTAGGCGGTCACCCGCATGCCGGGCAGAAGGCCCTCCGGCGGACTCTGGATCGATAGCGCCACCTGGTACTTGGTGGTATCCAGCACCGTGACGCCAAGGGGGTAGACCATCTTGACAGCGGCGGGCACCACCTGGTTCAGCGCGTCCACCCTTACGTTCAGCGAGTCACCCGGCTTGATCGAGGCGATGTCGAGCTCGTCTACGTCCACGAGGAATTCGAGCGCGTCCAGCGGCGACACCTTCATCAGAAGCTGCCCCTTTTCCACGTACTGGCCGCCTGTGACATACAGCGCGGAGATCGCGCCGCCCCGCCCGGTCGCAGCATCTGTGGAAGCGCTTTCGGTGTAGACGGTGTTCGCCGCGTCCAGCGTGAAGAGCGCATCGACGCGTTTTACGGCCTGGCCTTCGGAGACATGGATGCCTGCGATCACGCCGTCGGCGGTCACAGGAATGAGCGCGGCGCGCTCCACTTCGCCCTTGCCGACGCGGTCGCCGGTGCGGTAAGCGCCGTCGGTGCCGCGGTAGAGCTTCACATCGTCCTCCAGATCGTATACGCCGGAGGGGATCTCCACCACAAAATCCTTGCCGTCGACCGAGATCACCGTGCCGACGGATTCCAGCGGGTCAGAATCCTTGCCGTTGTAGACACGCAGCGTCTCGCCCAGGACGATGGCGCGGTTTTCAGGCTTATCGTAGGCGTCCTTGGTGGTGGCGCGCACCCAGGCGACGTCCGTGCGCTCGATGGAGCAAAGCGCGCCGAACTGCGCCGCGACCGCGGACGCCTGATCGCCCACCTCGGCCTTGAGCGAGCGGATGATCCCGTCGTTCGCAGCCTGCACCTGCCGGGGCCGGATGGACACGACGGACGCGCCCGCCGCCAGCACATCGCCCTCCTTCAGGTCAAATGGCAGAAGCTGCCCGCCGACGGGCGCGTAGAGTTCCTCGGTGCCGACAGACCGGGTGGTACCCTTCGCCGACCGGGTCGTGTCCTCGGCCAGCGCCGGGACGGCGGCGATCATGACGGTCAGAACCAGCGCGGTCAGCGTTTTGAAGTATTTTCCTTGCATAACGATCCTCCTCATTCGACGCTCTTCAGCGCCTCGACCATGTTGACGGATTTGAATTTTGCGCCGATGATGCGGTTGACCAACCAGGCGAACAAAAGTGTCAGCACTGCGGTGGAAATCCAGCTCTCCGGCGAGATGTAGGGCACAAACTGCATGATGCTGGGCAGCCCCGCCGCCAATACCCAGCGGTGCAGGTACGGCCCCAAGAGAAGCCCGATGGGCAGCCCGACCACCGCCACGACGATGTTTTCGCGAAGGATCAGGCGCTTGTTCTCCCTGGGGTAGAAGCCCAGCACCATCAGCGTCGCCAGATCCCGGATGCGCTCAAAGAAGTTCAGTTCGCCCAGCGTGTACATAACAACCAATAACAGCGCGCCCGCGAACAGCGCCATGATCAGAACCAGAAGGTCCATCACGCCTGTGACGGCGAGCTTGCCGCCGCGTTCTTCTTCAATCGTGCGCACCTTGTCCACGCCGTCCAGGTCTTCGATGGCCTTGATCGGGATGTCCTCGCCGCGCAGGAAGAGCGCGGTGGGCCGGTAGGGCATCGCGTCGAGCCTGCGGAAGGCGCTGCGGCTCATGTACACGCCCTGACCGAGTTGCAGGTCGATGATCTGGTTGATGGTGGCGGTGGCTTCGTGGCCGTTGGGCAGGCGCAGCCGGAGGTTGTCGCCCACGTTTAGCCCCATGTCCTCCGCCGCCCGCCGGGTGACGGCGGCGCCGCTTGGCGGGAGCCAAGCGCGCGCACCGCCGTCCTCGAGGTATACCATGTCGTGGTGATCCTCGAACACGGTGAAGGCTTTATCCTTCCACGAGCCGTCCAAAAAGAGCTGAAGTTGGCCTTCCATCACCCGCTCCATTTCACTCGCACCCGCGCGCGCCTTCACCGCCATGTCGTAGCCGTCGGGGGTGTTTTGCGCGAGATCCACCCGCACGTCATAGCGCATGTTGACGGTGAAATAGTGCTGGAGCACGTAGGACACCGAGTCTCGCATGCCGTAGCCGGTGAGAAGCAGCATCGAACAGCCCACTACGCCCACCATGCCGATCAGGAACCGGGAGGCGTTTCGAGACATGTTGCGCACAATCAGCTTGCCGCTGAAGGACAGCCGCCGCCACAGCGCGGGAATGCGCTCCATGAACACGCGCCGGCCGTTATGGGGTGGGCGCGGGCGCAGGAGGTTGGAGGGAACGTCCCTGAGCGCCTCGTGGCAGCTTAAAAAGCTCGCGCCCAGCGCGATCAAAACGATCAGCACCGTCGCCGCGGCGATCATGGCGGGGTCCAGGTACAGGCCGCCGCCGGGCATGATGTAGAGGGTCATCAGCATGTCCATTGCCACCTGCGCCAGGAAAAAGCGCGCGCCCAGCGTGCCAAGAAGCGCGCCGAGGAGGGCGGTGAGCAGCCCATAGCCCCCATAGTGCCGGTACAGCTGCGCGCGGGTGTAGCCCAGTGAGTAGAGCGTTCCCAGCTGCATGCGCTGGTTCTCAATCAGACGCCGCATGGTGCTGAAGGTGATGAGCGCGGCCACCAGAAAGAACACGGAGGGGAAGATTTCACCCATCGCGCGCACCTGGTCGGCTTCCTCAATCGCCATGAGGATGTAGGGCAGGTCCTCCCGCGTGGAGACCCGGATGGCGGCGTCGTCGATCAAATCCGCCGCCGCCTGCTTAACGGCATCCGCATCCGCGCCCTCACGGAGCGTTACGACCGTTTCGTTATAGGGAATCTCACCCAGCGCGCCGGTGGAGACGAAACCGTACCCGAAGGTGTGGGGATCGACGTTGAAGCTGTAGCCGTCGGAGTGTACCACGTATTCGGGGCTGTAGCAGGTGCCCGTCACCCTAAGTTCTCGCCGAATGCCGCCGAAGATCATGGTGATGCGGTCGCCCGCCGAAATGCCCATCGCCTTTGCGAACCTGTCGTCGAGCACACAGGCGTCGCGGGCATCCTCTGGCAATTCGCTGCCGGAGAGGATGATGGGCTTTGACATGCGCGCAGTACCTTCGAACATGTACAAATCGAGCTTTGGGTCGCCCGGAAGGTCGGCCTTGACGCGCAGGCGCACCCTTCGCTGGGCATCCAGCGAGCCGGGGAGCGCGGCGAGGCGGCGGGCGGTCGAATCGCTGACGCCGCCCGAGAC
>JAEZTD010000121.1 GCA_023443705.1 Bacillota bacterium
GGTCGGCGTCGGAGCGAGCGTCGGGATTGGCGCTGGTGTCGGCGTGGGCGTAGATGTGGGAGTCGGCGCCGGGGTAGCCGCAGGGGTCGCGGTCGGCGCGGGGGTCGGCGTCGGCGTTGCCGCAGGAGCAGACACCGGTTTGACGACCCGGATTTTGCTGGCGGCCTTGCGGCCCCCGCTCACGGATTTGACGGTGATGGTGGCTGTGCCGGCTTTTCTGGCGGTGACGACACCGCTAGAGTTGACGGTTGCGACATTTTTGTTGCTGGAATGCCATTTGACGGATGGGTTGGAGGCGTTCTCTGGCAACACCGAGGGATTGAGTTGAAGCGTTTCGCCGATGTTCAGCACGGAGGCGCTGGTGTCGAGTCTTACTGATTTGACAGGGATGGGCTTGATGGTGACTTTCGTGGTGTCCTTGAGCGCGTTTTTCGCGTTGGAGTAGAAGCGCACGTAGGTGTTGCCGAGGGTGCCGGTGGCCGCAAATTTGAAGCTGACCAGGAGATAGGTTCTCTTGCGCGTGTAACTTGCGGATTGGTAGGTCAGCTTTGCGCCGTCATAATCCATGCGCAGATCACTCAGTGCATCCTGCGAAACCGGCGCAATTTTGACACTGACGGTAAAGGTACTGTAACGCTGTGGCGCTTTCCGCAGGGTGGAAACGATGGCCCGCGCCCGGTTTCCGCCCTTGGGCAGTGCGGAAAATCCCGTCTGAAGCGCCGGCGTTTCGGCCAGAAGAAGGCTCATGGGCAGGTCAATTCGGGTCGAAGTGACCGTTTCCGCAGCAATAGGGAGGGCGGTGAGGAGAAGAGACAGGGCGATCAGATACATGAGCGCCTTTTGGGAGAGTTGCTTCATCGGTATTTTCCCTCCTACGTGCGGATGGGCGAAGGTTACATGAAATGGCAACAATGTTTCCTTGAACGTATCATAACATAATGCAACTGCCAAAATATTACAAATATGTGTATTTCGTGTGAATATATGTGTTTCGCCAGAAATGTAACCATGTATGTAATTATCATATGATAATCGGTGCCGAGAAGTGCAAAAAAGCGCGAAGGCCGTCGAAACGGCTTCGCGCTGTGGAAGTGAGCGGGGTCAGCTGCGGCCGAAGAGCGGAAGGCCGGGGTTCGAAGCGGAGAAACGCATGTCCTGGGAGATGCCCAGCGACGGATATTTATTCCGGAAGGCGTCCACCCCGGTATCCGCGTAGGCGAAGGCCTCGGCAAAGGTTACGACGCCGTCACCCGAAACATCGCCGGCAAACGCGCTGAAAGCTGGATCCAAAATGTCGTACCCGCCCGCCATCGCCAGATAGTACGTAGACAGCCCGACATAAGTGGAGGAACCGCTTGAGTAGAAACCGACCGAGACGGCGGTTTCACCCTTTCGGCAGGCGGTCATGACCTGGTATTTGCTGGTGGTCAGGCCCTTTTTCTGCAGGGTTCCTTCAAAGGAGCGCATCACCTGGGCGTTGAAATCCGTCCCCATGCTACCGGCTAATGCGGCGCTCTTGCCGATGAACATGCCCGAATAGCAGGCGTCCAGAACAATTACTACCGTGCCGGGGATTCTGTCCAGCGCGCTTTTCAGCGTCGGCACGTTCAGAAGCCTCCGGTCCACGCCCACAAGACCGGTGCCGGACTCCGTCGCGGAACTTCTGCCGCCATGTCCGGAGTAATAGAAGACGGTGACGTCGTTATTGTCAATGCCCAAGTAGCGAAGCGCCGATATGTCCGACAGCATCTGCGCGCGTGTCCGGTCCTTTTTCGCGATGACGTTTGCGTAGCCCTGCCCGTCGATGGTGGACAGGTTCAAGACCGTCCCAATCGCTGCAATGTCGTTGTAAGGGCCCCGCAGGCGGGAAGAGTAGCGTTCGTTGCCGATGAGGAGCGCCCTGTACACCGTTTCCTCGGTGGGCGCGGGGATGGAAACCCGAACCTTGCAGGCGGCCTTCCGACCTCCGCTGACCGTCTTGGCGGTGATCGTGGCCAGGCCCGGGCGCTTTGCCGTGACGACGCCGCTTGACGAAACAGTGGCGATGTTCTTGTTGCTGGTATACCATTTCACCGACTGATTGGAGGCGTTCTCCGGCAGCACCGTGGTGGCGAGTTGGAGAGTCTTGCCCACATCCAGCGACGAAGTGCCTGCGCTGAGCTTCACGGACCTGACTGGAACCGGTTTGATGGTCACCTTGGTGCTCTTACGCACGGTGCTGTTCTGGCCCGAGTAAAAGCTGACATAGGTGTTGCCGGGCTCGCCCGCGGCGACGAACTGGAAGCTGACGGTGATAGAGGTCTTCGCGCGAGTGTAACCGACGGACTGGTAGGAAAGCTTCGCTTCATCATAGTTTACCGAAAGATCGCTGAGCGCCTCTTGGGTGACCGGCGCGATGCGTACCTTTACGGTAAAGAGGCTGTAACGCTGAACGGCGGCGGTCTTGGGTGCGGCGACGGCCTTTACGCGGCTTTCCGACTTGGGCAAAGTTGCGTAATTGGCCTGAAGCGCCGGCGTTTCGGCCAGAAGCGTGGTCATCGACAGGTCAACCCGGGAGGGAGCGGCGGCTTTTGCCGCAAAGGCTGGCAGGAAGAGAAGGATGAGCGCCAATGGAACCAATGAGATAAGTACGGTTAATCGGGCGCGTTTCATGCGATCCCCCTCCCTATGGTTGTCTGTGCGGTAACATGAAATGTTAAATAATGTCTTATGCGCGTATCATATCATACAGAGAAACGGCATGTGTTACTGTAATATGTTGTTTTTGTTAAATCACAAAAATGGTGACACAGACCAGATCGACGTAACTATCGATTGCGAAAAGCTGGCTGGCGCAAATAGAAAACCGGCGATGGTGGGGTTTCCTACCGCAGAATTCGCCGGTTCAATGCGTTTCGATGTTCGGTTTTCACCAGGATATGTAATGAAACAGGTAGGAGGTTACATCTTCTGCACGGTATAGGTTTCATCGTGGGTGTTCACGGTGGCTTTCTTAATGCGCTGATCGGTTACGGGGCGGTCCTGCCCTCCGGTGCGTGTCGAGGCAATGGCATCGACGGTCTCCAATCCCTGCGTGACCTTGCCGAAGGCTGCGTACTGCCCGTCCAGATGCGGAGAATCCTGATGCATGACGAAGAACTGGCTGCCGGCGGAGTCTTTCATCATGGAGCGCGCCATCGACAGCACGCCGCGGCTGTGCTTGAGGGGGTTGGCCACGCCGTTGGCGGAGAATTCGCCCTTGATCTGATACCCAGGGCCGCCCATTCCGGTGCCGGTGGGGTCGCCACCCTGGATCATGAAGCCGGGGATGACGCGGTGGAAGATCAGCCCGTCGTAGAAGCCGTCCTGCACAAGCGTCACGAAGTTGGCTACGGTATTGGGGGCGACTTCGGGGTACAGTTCTGCGGTGAAGGTCTTGCCGTCTTCCATTTCAAAGGTTACGATCGGATTCATGGTGCCCTCCTAAAATTAGTTTTCTTCTATTTTAACTACGGTATACTGATAGCCAAGGGTGTCCACGGTGACGGTTTTGATGGCGCACGCCACCAGCGGCCTGTCGGAGGCGTCGGTGGGGGTATTGGCGATGCGGTCCACCACGTCCATGCCCTCGGTGACGCGCCCGAAGGCGGCGTATTGGCCGTTGAGGTTCCTGACTGTCTGATGCATGACGAAGAACTGGCTGCCCGCGGAGTCAAAGCCGCTGGCGCGGGCCATCGAAATCACGCCGCGCTCATGGGAAAGGTTGTTCTCAAAGCCGTTGTCCGCGAACTCGCCCTTGATCGAGTAACCCGGCCCGCCGGTACCGGTGCCGGTGGGGTCGCCGCCCTGGATCATGAAGCCGGGGATGACGCGGTGGAAGACCAGCCCGTCGTAAAACTGTGCCTGGGCCAGCGTTACGAAGTTGGCCACGGTGTTGGGCGCGATCTGCGGGTAGAGCTCCAGCTTGATGACGCCGCCGTCCGCCATCGTGATGGTGACCACGGGACTCGGCACATCCTGGGCTACCTGCGTCTCCGCGTCGATGCGCTGAAAGCCGTTGAAGATGAGAAAGGCCGCGCCTACGGCGACGATCAGGGCTGCGAGTATCAGTGCTTTTTTCATGTGCTCTGCTCCTTCCCGAAGATAAGGGTTTGTTTGCGTTCCGCCATTTTCTCCGCCTGGGCGATGTAGGTTTCAATATTGCGGACGTTGGGCGCTCGCTCGATGCGCTTTTCCCGCGGGTAGAGCCATTTTGTGATGGCGCCCGCGCCCAGCGCCAGCACCGAGACCGTCTCTTCCATGTTGTCCACGTTGTACAGGCAGGCTTGCCGTGGCTTCGCGTAACCGACGTTTTCAAGGTTACCGGCCATGTGCTTCTGCCGGTACAGGTAGTATGGCTGATAGCCTGCTTCCGCAAGCCGCGCGCGGGCCTCGTCCACCATCCATTCGGCGAGACTCGGCTCTTCCTGGGAAAAACCCGCTTCGTGCAGGCGGCTGGCGCGCTTGACGGCCAGCGTATGCACCGTGACGCCCTCCGGAGCGAGGGAGAGGGCCGTATCCAGCGTACCTTCGAAGTCCTCCCGGGTTTCGCCGGGTAGCGCGGCGATCAGGTCCATGTTGATGTTGTGGAAGTCCAGCGACCGCGCCAATTCGAAGGCCGAGAG
>JAEZTD010000137.1 GCA_023443705.1 Bacillota bacterium
GGCCCGACGAGGCCGTCGTGGTGATCCCCATCGACTGCTACGCGGACGGAGCCTACTTTGAGGCGCTGAAGCGCCTGCCCGAAGCCCTCGACGCCTCCGGGGCGGACGTGGTTCTCATGGGCAAGAGGCCCACCGCCCCCGAGACCAAGTACGGCTACATTCTGCCCAGCGCGACGGGCGCGGATGGCTGCCTGCGCGTGGCCGGTTTTCGAGAAAAGCCGGATGAAGAAGACGCCGGTGTGCTGATTGCAGCGGGCGCGCTGTGGAACATGGGCGTATTCTGCCTGAGGCTCGGATATCTCAAAGACATCGTGGCCGCCTCGGGCGCGCCCACGGATTACGAAGGGCTCTACCGGGCCTATGAGATGCTGCCCAAACAAAGCTTTGACCGGCGGGTACTGGAGAAGAGCTGCAACCTCGCGGCGGTGCCCTTCGACGGGCTCTGGCGCGACATCGGCACGTGGAACGAACTGATTGACGTATTGCCGCCCACCCCGGACAATTACGTCCGCCACAAGAGTTGCAAGGACACCTTTATCCTCAACCAGTTGGACATCCCGGTCATCGCCATCGGCGCGAAGAACCTGATCGTGGTGGTGTCCGACAACGGCATCCTGATCGCCGACAGCAGCTACGCTTCGGCCATCAAGGAGATCATCCCGGAAATGGAGGCCCGAGAAAAGGATGGCGCCTGAGCTTAACTTCGGCACCGGCGGCCTCCGGGGGCTGATGGGCGAAGGGCCGGGCTGCGTGAACCGGGGGGCCATCGTCCGAGCGACGAGGGGGCTTGCGGCGTGGCTGGGCGACAAGCGAAGCGCGGGGGTCGCCGTGGTTCATGACACCCGGCATCATTCCGAAGAATTCGCCCGCGCGGCCGTCGATGTGCTGGCGGCATGCGGCGCGCCCGCCTATCTGGCCCAGGAGCCCGCGCCCACGCCGCTGGTCTCGTTCGCAGTCCGGCGGATGGGGCTCGACGCAGGCATCGCCATCACCGCCAGCCACAATCCCCCCGCCTACAACGGCTTCAAGGTCTACGGCCCGGACGGCGCGCAGATCGGCGCTGCGGCGGCGGAGGAAATCGCCTTTGCCATGCGCGCGGCGGACGGCAGCGCCCCGCCCCGTTCCGGCGCTGTCATGTCGGTTCCCGAGGAGGTCATCCGGGAATACGTCGGCTGCGCCGTGTCACTCTACGAGGGCAGCGCGCCGCTACGGGTCGTCTACTCGCCGCTGCACGGCGCGGGCCGCGCGCTCGTGATGCGCGCGCTTGGCGCGCTGCCCGGCGTGACCGCCATGGAGGTGCCCGTCCAGTCCGAACCGGACGGCGATTTTCCCACCTGCCCGGAGCCCAACCCGGAGCGGCCGGAGGCCCTGCGCCTCGCCATCGAGACCGCCGTTCGCATGAACGCGGACATTGCGCTCGCCACCGACCCGGACTGCGACCGCGCCACAGTGGCGTTTCGAGGCGCCTCCGGCGGCTTCCGCGCGCTTACCGGCAACGAGGCGGGCGCGCTCCTAATGGAGGCGCGGCTCGCCCGCTGGCGCGGCCCTGTGCCGCCGGTGGTGATCAAGACGGCGGTGACCACCGACATGGCGAACCTTATCGCCGGACGCTTCGGCGCGGAAATACACACGGTTCCCACCGGCTTCAAGCACATCG
Organism: Bacillota bacterium; assembly: GCA_023443705.1. GTDB lineage: Bacteria > Bacillota > Clostridia > Christensenellales > Aristaeellaceae > JAEZHK01. The sequence continues at coordinate 1,658 of JAEZTD010000137.1, forward strand.
GCGCTGTGCTTGGGCGCATGGAGGAAGAAGGCGCGCTGGAGCGCTTCGCCTTCGCCTTCGAAGAGAGCTGCGGATATCTGGCCGATCCCAGGGTGCGCGACAAGGACGGCCTGCAGGCGGTGGTGCTTCTGTCGGGCCTCGCGGCGGAGATGAAGCGGGCGGGCCGCACGATCGATCAGGCGATCGAGGACCTCGGCGAGCGCTATGGCCACATCGCGGATGCGCAGCGCACGTATCCCTCGCCGGACGCGCGTGCCGCGCTGGCGGCGCTCAAGAAAAATCCGCCGCATATTCTCTTGGGCGGGAAGGCCGCTCGCGAGGACGGCCCCGCCGGATTCGTCCTTTCCGGCGATGGGTTCTCCGTGATACTGCGCGCGTCGGGCACCGAGCCCCTCCTCAAAACCTACCTGTCGGCCCGGGGCGCTTCGGCGGCCGAGGCAAAGGAGATGCTTCGCGAACTCGACGCCGAAATCGCGCGCTGGGTGGAGGGAACCCTAAAACATCAATGAAAGGGGGACCGGCGAAATGCCGATCCCCCAAGCCATTAAAATCCTCGAAGTTCCCGCCGACATGCGCGCCGGGAACGCGTTCCTATTCAGACACTCTCATTATCGTACCGCCGCGTCGTCAGGTAGCAGTAGAGCGAGATGACCACCATCAGCGCGCCGGAGTAGAGAAACCACTTGTCCACGCCGATCACGTCGCTGAGAGGCCCGGACAGAAACAGCCCGAAGGGCGTGGCCAGCGACATCGCGGTCATCAAAAGCGAAAACACCTTGCCCATCATCTCCGGCGCGACGGTGGCCTGCACGTAGGCGTTGAGCGGCACCATCAGGAAGGTGCCCGTCGCGCCCATCGGGAAGCACAGCGCCGCGAACAGCCAGAAGGCCTCCGGCGGCAGCGCGCCGGACAGCGCGCTGGTCAGCCCGAGGACGAAGATGGAAAGGGAGATCGTCAGAAAGCGCTTCTTCGAACCGCCCCAAAGCCCCATCACGAGGCTCGAAACCGCCATGCCCGCGGCAAACACGAATTCCACCACGCCGTTGTGCCAGGCCTCGCCAAGAAAGTGTGCGCGAACCAGGAGCGGGTACAGCGCGCCCAGCGGCATGTACACGAGCACCGCCAGCACCATCGCCGGCAGCACCGCCATCAGCGGGCGGTTATCACGCATGGCGCGGAAGCCGTCCTTGAAGTCGTCCACGATCCGCGGCTTCTCCATTGTGGCGGGCAGGTTCGGAATCGTGACGAAGAGGAGGCTGATGATCGCGAACGCCGCGCCCAGAATGTCCACAAGCATGATCGGCGCGACGGGCATCACGGTAATGAGCAGCGCGCCCAGCACCGGCCCCAGGAGCGTGCCGGCCGAGACGATCAGGTTGCCCCAGCCGCCGGCTTTCGTCAGCATGTCCTCGGGCACGAGCAGCGGGATGGCTGCCTGCATCGCCGGGCTGTGGAAGGCTCCGCCCACGCCCCGAAGCGCCAGCGCGCCGTAGATCATCCAAAGCGGCGGCTCCTGAAGCACCCAGAACGCGACGCCGATCAGCGCGCTGGACAGCGCCACCAGTCCGTCCGCCGCGATCATTACGGTCTTGCGGTTGTAGCGGTCCACCCACACGCCCGCGAAGAAACCCAGAAGGATCGATGGCAGAAAGCCGGCGATCATCGCCTGAGCCAGCACGTTTCCGGAACCGAAGCGGGTCGTCAGCCACCACACCAGCGCAAACTGCACCGCGGAGGAGCCGAGGATTGAAAACGCCTGCCCCGCATAAATGATGGAAAACTGCCGTTTCCAGTTGTCTCTGGTCATATTGACCCCCCTTTTGAAGGCAAACATAGGAGGATTATCGTACCATAACCGGCGTGGCGGCGCAAGCAAAACGCGCGGCGCAAGCCACATATTTGCCCAATTTGCCCAATTTTGACGAAAACACGACGGCTTTACCGCTTCTTGACAGACTTCGTCCCCGCACGGCGTTGCACG
>JAEZTD010000145.1 GCA_023443705.1 Bacillota bacterium
TACTGGCCGATGACGCTGGCCATCTACAATTTCTTCGGCATGTACGAAAACGACTGGAACTACATCTTCGCAGACATCCTTCTGACCTGCGCGCCGGCCTTCCTGTTGTTCCTCGCCGGGCAGAAGCAGATCATCTCCGGCCTGACCAGCGGCGCGGTGAAAGGGTAATGAAATGTGGAAACTGACAGAATTAAACGAAATCTTCGCTTCCTTTGAGTGTGAAGGCGGGAACCGCCTGCGCGCGGCCGCCTACCGGGATGGCTGCCTCCGGGTGACCGCTACGCGGGGCAAGGATTTTCTCCTCCGGGATGAGCCGATGATCGTGTCAAAACCATCCGGCCGCCTCAATGTGCGGGAAGAGGAGGGCGGCTGGCACATAGCCTCCGGCGCGCTGACGGCGCGGCTGGACGCCGGGACCGGCGCGCTTTGCTACGCCGCGGGCGGAGAACCCCTCGTCCGGGAGCCGGACGCGGGCGGGCGGACGCTCCGGGAAATTGACATCGTCAAATACCGCTACGACCCGGGCGCCCCGCTGACCGAGACCGTCGGCGTGGACGGCGCGAGGGTTCGGGCGGAAGGCGTGCCTTACGCGGACAGAAAGGGCTTTCAGACGCGGCTGAACCTGGTCTTCTCGGAGGGCGAGGCGCTCTACGGCCTCGGCCAGCACGAGGAGGGCGTTTTGAACCACCGGGGCGGCCACCAGTTCCTCTACCAGCACAACCTGAAAGTCTCCTGCCCGGTTCTCATGTCCTCAAAGGGCTGGGGTATTTTGTACAATTCCTGCGCCGCGATGACCTTCCACGACGACGCCTTCGGAAGCTACCTGTCCGGCGACGCCGACGACGAGATGGACTTCTTCCTCTTCCACGGCCCGTCGCTGGACGATATGGTCCGCCACCTCCGCGCCCTGACCGGCGACGCGCCGATCCCCCCCAAGTGGGCCTTCGGGTACGTGCAAAGCAAGGAGCGCTATAAGGATCAGGATGAACTGGTCGCCACTGCCGCGGAATACAGAAGGCGCGGCATCCCGCTGGACGTGATCGTGCAGGACTGGTACACCTGGCCGGAGGGGCTTTGGGGCCAGAAGACGGCGGACGAAACCCGCTACCCGGACATCCCCAAAGCGGCAAACGCACTTTGCGACATGGACGTAAAGCTCATGTGGTCGATCTGGCCCAACATGTCCGGCGACGGAGAAAACCGGCGCGAGTTCCGGGAGAAGGGGCTGCTCCTCGGCAACCGCTCCACCTACGATGCGTTTTCGCCGGAAGGCCGCGCGGTCTACTGGCGGCAGGCGGACGAGGGCCTGTTTTCAAAGGGCGTCGACGCCTGGTGGTGCGATTGCACCGAACCCTTCGAGGCGGACTGGTTCGGCGCGGAGCCGATGACGCCGGAGGACCGCATGTTCTTTGACACCAATGAATTCAAGCGCTACATCGATCCGGCGATGGTGAACGCCTATTCCATCTACCACTCTCAGGGCATCTGGGAGGGACAGCGGGCGAAGACCCTTGAAAAGCGCGTGTTGAACCTTACCCGCTCCGGCTTCCCCGGCCAGCAGCGCTACGGCGCCTTCGTCTGGAACGGCGATACCTCCGCCAACTGGGAGACGCTGAAAAAATCCATCCCCGACGGCCTCAACTTCTGCCTGTCCGGCCAGCCCTACTGGACGCAGGACGCCGGCGCTTTCTTCGTGAAGCGCTGGGAACAGTGGTTCGGCCGGGGCGAGTATGAAAAGGGCTGCGAGGACCCCGCGTACCGGGAACTGTTCCTTCGGTGGTTCCAGATGTGCGCGTTTCTGCCGATGCTGCGCGCCCACGGCACCGACACACCCCGGGAGGTCTGGCGGTTCGGAGCGCCGGGCGAGGCGGTTTACGACGCGCTGGTCGCGGCCATCGAACTGCGCATGCGCCTCCTCCCCTACGTCTACTCGCTGGCGTACTCGGTGCGCTTCCACCGGGACACGATGCTTCGGATGCTGGCCTTCGACTTCATGGCCGACCCGACCGCCCGGGAGATCGGCGATCAGTTCCTGCTTGGGCGCGCGCTGATGGCCTGCCCGATCACTTCTCCTGGCGCGCAAATCCGCCGCCTGTACCTGCCGGGCGGCGCGGACTGGTACGACCTCTTCACCGAGGACAGGTATTCCGGCGGGCAGTGGATCGACGCCAAAGTCGTCCTCGACCGGATTCCGGTGTTCGTCCGCGCGGGATCGATCCTGCCGGTTGGCCCGGTCCGGCAGCACGCGCTCGAAGAATCGGACGAACCCGTCGAGCTTCGGGTCTACGCCGGCGCAGACGGCGCATTCGACCTCTACGACGACGCGGGCGACGGCTACGACTACGAACAGGGCGCGTACGGCGTCACGCACCTTCAGTGGGACGAACGGGAAGCGCGGCTCCGCCGTGACTTCTCCGGCGACGCCCGGTACGAGATCAAAAACACCACCCTTCGCATCATAGGAGGAAACGCATGAAGAGTCCAAACGAACGCTTCGAGGCCTGGTGGCGCGGTGAAAACGAAGGATTGCCGCTGATGTACGTGGTGGCGGTGGACGAAAACGCGCCCCGCGTGCCCCGGCCCGAAACCCCGGAGGCCTTCTGGACCGACGCGGATTACCTGATCGCCCGCGCCCGCGCCGAAATCGCCGGGCGCAGGTATCTGGCGGACGCGTACCCGTCCGTTGCGGCGGACCTCGGGCCGGGTTCGCTGGCGCTGTACCTGGGCTCGGAACCCCGCTTCGCCTGGGACACCGTGTGGTACGACAAGTGCATCGACGACCTCGAAAACCACCCGCCCCTCGCCTTCGATCCGGAGAACCGCTGGTGGAAGCGCCACTTCCATCTGGTCAAAAAGATCCGGGACGCGCTGCGCGGCGAGTGCCTCGTGGACATGCCGGACATCATCGAAAACATCGACATCTACGCCGCCATGCGCGGCACCGAGGACGCCCTCTACGACCTGATGGATGACCCGGAACTTGTGGAGGCGCGCATCGCCCAGATCGACGACGCCTACTTCCGCTACTACGACGCGTTTCGGGAACTGATCGCCGAAGCGGACGGCTCCCAGGGCTACACCTGCTTCCACATCCGGGGCGAGGGCCGCGTGGCGAAAATTCAGTGCGACTTCTCCGCCATGCTTTCGCCCGGCCAGTTCCGGCAGTTCGTGCTGCCGTCTCTCGAGAAGCAGACGCAGCGGCTGGATCACGCCCTGTACCATCTGGACGGCAAGGATGCCATCCGCCATGTTCCGGCACTCATGGAGCTTGAAAAGCTCGACGCGCTGCAGTGGACCTGCGGTGCCGGTCAGCCAGACGGCGCGTGCCCCCGCTGGGATACGATCTACGACCAGGTCAGCGCCGCGGGCAAGAGCCTGTGGATTCAGCTCTACGACGGCGGCGTGGCGGACTGGATCGGCGGTGCAGAGCGGCTGATGGCGCGCTACGGCAAGCAGAAGTTGTATTTCGTCTTCCCGGACATGCCCTTGCGCGACGCGGAATTCCTTATGAACCACGCGAAAAAGCACTGGAAATGATCGACCAAAACCGCCCCGAGATAAAACTCGGGGCGGTTCAGACCATCAACAAAGTCTCCGTAGGGTTTCAATCGTTCCCGGCGGCGTGTACGCCGGGAACGGGATGGTGCCACCAGTACAGATACTGGTAACGCTATCCACACCTCTAGTCAGTGCGACGCCCGG